>MEIF01000149.1 GCA_001750645.1 Gammaproteobacteria bacterium AqS3 | reverse complement strand
CGACCGTCGGGCTGGCGGCGTCGGGCGATGACTACGTCGGCGTGACGGCGAGCCTGAGGGTGTCGGTGACGGACGACGACAGCCCGGGGCTGAGCGTGGCGCCGTCTCCCCTGGCGGTGGACGAGGGCGGCAGCGGCAAACTCAGGGTGCGGCTGGCGGACAAGCCGGCGGGCGGGCGGGAGGTCGCGCTGGTCTCGGACAACAGCGAGGTCACGCTCGCTCCGGCGTCGCTGAGGTTCACGGCGGACAACTGGGACACGGTGCAGGAGGTCGAGGTCAGCGCCGCCGAGGACGACGATGCGGTTGGGGACAGCGCCGACATAACGCTGACGGCCTCCGGGGGCGGCTATGCGAACGAGACGGCGAGCGTCACGGTCAATGTGACCGAGAACGACAGGGCGGTGCTGGTGCTGTCGCCGGAGACGCTGGGCGTGACGGAGGAGTCGAGCGGCAGCTTCACGGTGGCTCTGGCGAGCGAGCCGAGCGGGGCAGTGACGGTGAGGCTGGCTCGGTCCGGCGACACCGACGTGACGGTGAATCCGACCTCGCTGAGTTTCACAGCGTCGAACTGGAAGAGGCCCCAGACGGTGACGGCGAGCGCGGCGGCAGACACCGACACCGAGGCCGACCGCGCGACCATCGGTCTGACGGCCTCGGGCGGGGACTATGCGGGCGTGACCGGCGAGGTGGCCGTGACGGTGACGGACAACGACAAGCCGGGCCTGGTGCTGTCGCCGGCTTCGCTGAGGGTGGACGAGGGCGGCAGCAGGACCTTCGAGGTGAGCCTGGTGACGCAGCCGAGCGGGGAGGTCACGGTGAGGCTGAGCCAGGACGACGATGCGACCAACGAAGACGTAACGCTGGACAAGACCACGCTGACCTTCACGGCGTCGAACTGGGGCACGACTCAGGAGGTCGAGGTCAGCGCCGGTGATGACAGCGATGCGATCGACGACAGCGCGACCATCGAGCTGACCGCCTCGGGCGGGGGCTATGGCGGCGTGACCCGCAGCGTGGAAGTCGCGGTGAGGGACACCGACGAGGCGAAGCTGACCATTACGGCGGGTTCGGATCCGCTGGCCGTGGAAGAGGGCAAGAGCGCCGCCTTCAGCGTGAAGCTGGCGAGTGAGCCGAGCGGGGCGGTGACGGTGGATCTGTCTCGGTCCGGCGACACCGACGTGACAGTCGACAAATCCACCCTGACCTTCACCGCTGGCAACTGGAACACGGCTCAGGAGATCGAGGTCAGCGCGGCCGAGGATCTCGATGCCATCGACGACCGCGCGGCCATCGAGTTGTCCGCCTCGGGCGGGGGCTACGGCGGCGTGAGCGGCAGCGTTGAGGTGAAGGTCGACGATGACGAAACAGCGGCGCTGACCATCACAGCGGACAAGGATCCCCTCGAGGTCGACGAGGGCGGCGAGAAGACCTTCACGGTGCGGCTGGCGAGCGAGCCGAGCGGCGCTGTGACGGTGGGTCTGTCTCGGTCCGGCGACACCGACGTGACAGTCGACAAATCCACCCTGACCTTCACCGCCGGCAACTGGAACACGGCTCAGGAGATCGAGGTCAGCGCCGGGGATGATGCCGACGCCATCGACGACACCGCCACCATCAAGCTGACCGCCTCGGGCGGGGGCTATCGGAACATCACCGGCAGCTTGACGGTGACGGTGAACGACGACGAAGAGCCAGGGCTGACGCTGTCGGTGCAGTCGCTGGAGATCGGCGAGGGTGCGGGCGGCGAGAAAACCTTCACGGTGGCTCTGGCGAGCGAGCCGAGCGGGGCGGTGACGGTGGAGCTGGCTCGGTCTGGCGACACCGACGTGACGCTGGACAAGATCCAGCTGACCTTCACGGTCGACAACTGGAACACCGCCCAGACCGTCACGGTCAGCGCCGCCGAGGACGCCGACCTCCTGGACGAGCGCGCGACCATCAGCCTGTCCGCCTCGGGCGCCGACTACGGCGGGGTGTCCGGCGAGGTGGCCGTGACGGTCGACGACAACGACGAGGCAACCCTGGTCATCACGGCGGCAGAGCCGTTCGAGGTCGCCGAGGGCAGGAGCGCCAGCTTCACGGTTCAGCTGGAGAGCGAGCCGAGCGGCGAAGTCACGGTGGAGCTGGCGCAGGGCGACGACACAGCCAACGACGACGTGAGGCTGGACAAGGCCGCGCTGACCTTCACGACCGACAACTGGGGCACCCCCCAGAGCGTGACGGTCAGGGCGGTTCAGGATGACGATGCGGTCAACGACATCGTGACGCTCACCCTGACGGCTGCGGGCGGCGGCTACGCCGGCGTCAGCGACAGCGTGACGGTGACGGTGAAGGACGACGACGAGGCGGGTCTGGTGCTGTCGGATCGGCACCTGTCCTTTGAGGAGGGTGAAAGCGCGAGCTTCAAGGTCCAGCTGAAGACGCGGCCCTCGGCCGATGTCACTGTGGCTCTGGGTCGGCCGGATCATCCCGACATCCGGGTCGACAAGATCTCGCTGAGGTTCACGGCGGACGACTGGAACACGGCGCAGACGGTGACGGTGAGCGCGGCCGAGGACGACGATGCGGACAACGAAACCGA
>MEIF01000148.1 GCA_001750645.1 Gammaproteobacteria bacterium AqS3 | reverse complement strand
CTATTTAGGATGCCTGCCTACCGGCCCCAGTGCTTCTTGCGGCACAGGCCGCCGTAGCTGCAGTGCTGGCATACTTTATGCACGCCATAGGCGGAAAGAGGCAAAGACTCGGCAGAAGCATCTGGCGGACATGCCTTCGCAAAAATATCCTCGTAAAGCTCAATCACTTTGGCAGGATCAAGAGGTTCTTTCTTGTCGTTTGGTTTCGGAGTTTCTACCGTGACCGTTCCGCTTTCCAAGCGCAAAGTCCAAAAGCCAGTGTGTTCGGCGGAGGCTGTCTCCCCGTAAAGATGCATGTACAGAGGAAGCTGGTATTCCTGATATTCATCCGGGCTGCCTGTTTTCACATCGATGACCGCATGGCGGACTTCATCCCCACCATCGTCGCCTTTACTACGATACTCGTCAATCCTGTCGGCATCGCCCCTCAGAATAATGCCGTTGCTCAGGTTTTTCTTCATTTCTAGCTCGGTCTCTTTGATGGTCACGCCGGCCTCTACAAGCTTGCGTATTTCCGTGACGTACGGGCCAATGTAATGGCCGAATTCCCATCCGAAATAACGCCTTTCTGCCGGCGACATTCCTTTGGTCTTTTCAAAGTCTTTCGGTTTTCTGTAGACGGCGTCCGCCACAATTTCTTTCATAATTTCGTTGGTGGCATTGCTTGCGCTTTCCTGCACTCCTTCGTGGAACTTCTCAAGCACCGTATGCACGAAGGTGCCGTACTTGTTTCTTTTTTCCCCTATCGCCTGGCTTTCATCCTCGCTGAGGCGGAGGACTCTGCCCGCATAGTATTTGTAAGGGCACCTGAGCATGTCTATGCATGCTGAGACGCTTATCTTTTTGGGCAGTTCATGCAGATAGGCGGCGGAAGGTTCCGTCTGCGGCGCTCCCTTGACTCCTTCCCACCGCGGCGGCAGCGCCTTGAATTCTTTGATGCCCATAAGCTCGATGTAAGGGCTTTTGCCGGCTTCGCCGTGCCAAACCGCGCCCACATCAGCAGTGTTTCCGAGAATCAAAGCCAGGGATTTGCGCTGCTTTTCGATTTTTTTCGCAATGGAAGGAAGGCCGAGGCCTTCGCGGACCTCATCATTGAACAGCTGCGGCGCCCGGGCTATAGGAAGGTTTGAAGCGTCAGCGCCAGCTATCAGAACGGCGTTGAATTCGCGAGTGCTGAAACGGCCGGGTTTGATCAGCTGAATGGCGCTTTCGTTTTGGGAGGGAATAAGCCGGGTTGTAGCCAGGCTATCGAAGAGGAGGCGCTTGATCTCGTTGATGCTGTAGTTATCTTTGAGCGTTTTGATATTCTCAAACTCGTCCGCGAGCATGCGCAGCAGCTTGCGCAGGGCGTGCGCGGCGTCGTCTTTAGTAAAAAATTCTTGATAGAAGCCGGATTCAGCCTGCTCAGCTAGCAGGTCGAACCACTCGCTGACGCTATGCTGCTCGGCAGATTCATTTATGAAGCATTCGAGCGCGCACTCCAATTTTTTAAGCTCTGCCCAGTCTTCCCTCCATTGCTTTCTCTGCTCGTCACTTTTAAGCAGATAGCGTGGCGTCCTGCCCCAGGCGCCCTCCAGTCTATTGCGGACCGCGATGTTCTGGGTCCTGCGAAGGAGCTCCACGGCTCTTTTCTCTCCTGAGGCCAGCGCGAGAAGGGCTTTGCCCACAAGCAGATTGTTTGCCGGCCAGCCTTCGGTGTCCTGCAGATGGATGTCATCTTGCAGGAGCATGGAATGAAGCCGGCGCGCCAGCTGCGGATCGTGGGCGAGGATGCCGATCTTAACATCGTCTTTGCTGGCATTAGCGACGCCTTTGTCGGCGATCTTTTTCAGCCAGGAATACAGCATGCGCTTTGAAGCACGCGCGGCCTCTTCAAGAGTCTGGGCGTGATAAGACCAAGAGGTTTCGAACGGAGGCTTTTCATCAACTTCTTTGCCGCGCCAAAGCTGCATCAGCTGCTTTGATTTTTCTGTTTCAAGGCCAGCCTTGCACACCTTGACAGGCACGCCCTTATCTTTCGCGCAATTGAGAAAATCAATGATTTGCCGGCTTGCATCCCCCCAGTGCAGGTAAGCGATCGGGCTTTTGGTGCGCTTCAGCTCATCGGCATATCTGCACAGCCGTTCCCTGCGTTTTTTGCGCAGAGGAGCAAGGAATGCTTTCCAAAGTTCGTGAACGAAGAAGAGCTCTTCGCCGTAGGCTTCGCTTTTCACGCCTTCGGCAAAAGGGTCTAGGCCGCATTCCTCATCCATTTCCACCAAGATGTCGCGGAACATGATCGAAACCGCCATGGGGTTTTTGAATTTCTTGCTGCGGCTGTGTTGCCTGATGAAGCCGTAAATCTGCACCAGCAGACGCATGCTGGCTGCAGTCTTGGCGAGCTGGTAGTCCTCGTTGACGTAGGTCAGCGCGGCTAGAGAGATGTCCTGCTCGCCGTAGTCCGCCGCGGCCAGCAGGCTTCCGGTCATGACGATGGAGGTGCCCATCTGGTTCTCCAGCTGCTTAGCGACCCTCTTGCGATCGTAGCTGTCCGAAATCAGCGCCAGAGGCCGCGTGGAAGATCCACCTTGTTTGAGGTGCGCCGCTATTTCCTTCAGCGCCTGGCTAGCCGGCACTTCGGGG
>MEIF01000147.1 GCA_001750645.1 Gammaproteobacteria bacterium AqS3 | reverse complement strand
CCCAGTTCGAGGTCGTGAAGGTCAGCGAGGTCTTGTCCAGCCTCACGTCGTCGTTGGTCGCATCGCCGTCCTGTCCCAGCCGCACCGTCACATTGCCGCTCGGCTGCGTCACCAGGCTCACCTCGAAGGTCTTCTCGCCGCCCTCGTCGACCTCAAAGGGGTCGTCCGCCGTGATGGTCAGTCCCGCCGTGTCGTTCTCCGTCACATTGACCCTCACGGTCTTGTTCGAGTCGGCGTAGTCCCCATCGCCAGCCTGGATCTTGATCTCTGCGGTGTCGGCGATGGCGTCGTGGTCCTCGGCTGCCTTAACCGTCACCGTCTGCGTGGCGCTCCAGTTGGAGGGCGTGAAAGTCAGCGTGGTCTGATTCCCGGCCGTGTCGGGATCGGTGTCGGATATCGTCACGTCCGTGTTGGTCGGCTGCGTCAGCGTCACCGTGACATCCACATTCGGCCGGCTCGCCAGCTGAACCGTGAAGGTGCCATTGCCGCCCTCGGCAATGGTCAGCGAGGTCGTGGAGACCTCCAGCCCGACATCGTCGTCCTTCACCGTCACCGAAACGCTGCCGGTCACGCCGGCGTAGTCGCCGCCCGCAGCTGTCAGCTTGATGGTGGCGCTGTCGTTGACGGCGTCGTCGTCCTCCCCGGCGCTGACCGTCACGGTCTGCTCCTGGTTCCAGTTGTCGGTGGCGAAGGTCAGCGAAGTCCTGTCCAGCGTCACGTCGGTGTTGGCCGTGGCCTGGTCCTGTCCCAGCCGCACCGTCACATTGCCGCTCGGCTGCGTCACCAGCCTCACCTTCAGGGTCTTGCTGCCGCCCTCGTCCACGCTCAGCGACGACGCCGACAGCGACAGACCCGCCGTGTCGTTGTCCGTCACCGTCACCGCCACGCTGTCGCTCACGCCGACGTAGTCCCCGCCCGAAGCGCTCAGAGAGATGGTCGCGCTGTCGTCGGAGGCGTCGTCATCCTCGGCGGCACTGACCGTGACGGTCTGGGCGGTGTTCCAGTTGTCGGCGTCAAAGGTCAGCGAGGTCTTGTCCAGCGTCACATCGGTGTCGCCGGACCGAGCCAGCTCCACCGTCACCGCCCCGCTCGGCTCGCTCGCCAGCTGCACCGTGAAGGTCTTCTCGCCGCCCTCGGCGACCTTGAATGGATCAGCCGCCGTGATGGTCAGGGCGGCCGTGTCGTTGTCCTCCACCTCAACCTCCAAGTTGCCGGTGATGTTGCGGTAGCCGCCGCCCGAGGCGGTCAGATTGATGGTGGCGGTGTCATCGATCGCATCGTCATCCTCGGCGGCGCTGACCGTGACGGTCTGGGTGGTGTTCCAGTTGTCGACCGTGAAGGTCAGTTCGGTCTTGTCCAGCGTCACGTCGGTGTCGCCAGACCGAGCCAGCTCCACCGTCACCGCCTCGCTCGGCTCGCTTGCCAGCTGCACGCTGAAGGTGGCGCTCTTGCCCTCCTCCACGGCCAGCGGATCCGAACCCGCGGTGATGGTCAGCTTCGCCTCCTCGTCATCGTCGACCTTCACCTCAACACTGCCGGTCACACTCCCATAGTCGCCGCCCGAGGCGCTCAGCTCAATGGTCGCGCGGTCGTCGATGGCGTCGGCGTCATCGGCGGCGCTGACCTCGACCTCCTGAGCCGTGTCCCAGTTGTCGACCGTGAATGTCAGCGAGGTCTTGTCCAGCGTCACGTCGTTGTTGGACGCATCCTCGTCCTGACCCAGCTCCACCGTGACTTCCCCGCTCGGCTCGCTTGCCAGAACCACCGTGAAGGTGGCGCTCTTGCCCTCCTCCACGGCCAGCGGATCCGAACCCGCGGTGATGGTCAGCTTCGCCTCGTCGTCGTCCTTCACCGTCACGTCCACCTCGTTGTTCACTCCGCCATAGCCCCCGCCCGAGGCCGTCAGCTTGATGGTGGCGCTGTCGTCGATGGCATCCTCGTCATCGGCGGTGCAGACCTCGACCTCCTGAGCCGTGTCCCAGTTGTCGACCGTGAATGTCAGCGAGGTCTTGTCCAGCGTCACATCGTAGTTGGTCGCATCGTCGTCCTGACCCAGCTCCACCGTGACCTCCCCGCTCGGCTGCGTCACCAGGCTCACCTCGAAGAACTTGCTGTCGTCCTCGTCCACGCTCAGCGATGCCGTCGACAGCGACAGGCCCGGCGTGTCGTTGTCCGTCACGGTCACCTCCACGCTGCCGGTCACGCTGCCGTAGTCCCCGCCCGAGGCCGTCAGGCCGATGGTTGCGCGGTCGACCCCGGTGTCGTCGTCATGAACCGCACTGACAGTCACGGTCTGATCCTGGTTCCAGTTGTCGGTCGTGAATGTCAGCGAGTTCTTGTCCAGCGTCACGTCGGTGTCGCCAGACCGGGCCAGCTCCACCGTCACCGCCCCGCTCGGCTCGCTCGCCAGCCGCACCGTGAAGCTGCCGTTCGACTCCTCCGTGACGCCCAGCGTCTCCGACGACAGCACCAGCGCCGGCGTGTGCTTCTCCTTCACCGAGACCGACACGGTGGAGCTCATGCCGTCGTAGTCGCCGTCCGCAGCACTCAGCCGGAGCACCGCGCTGTCGGAGATGGCATCAAGATCCTCGGCGGCTCTGACCGTCACCGTCTGGGCGGTGTTCCAGTTCGAGGTCGTGAAGGTCAGCGAGGTCG
>MEIF01000146.1 GCA_001750645.1 Gammaproteobacteria bacterium AqS3 | reverse complement strand
CCGTTCCGGTATAAATCGGAGCGGAGTCCGGCAGCACACTTTATAATTAATCGCCCCTGAAAAAGCCGGTATTCAAGCGGCACACATTGTTCTTGGCACTATGTTGCGCAGGATAGTGTTGCAGATTTTGCAACAAAAAATCTTCAGGTGCCTGAGGATGAGACGCAAATTCTGGCCAGCACCGCACAGGATGACGTTGATGGCGTCACCCTGGGTCCCTTTGAGATAGTTGCGATCCATTAGCCCGTCATTTTTCATGTGGCCGATGATCGGTTCAATGGCATTACGCCGTTTCAGCTCCTTGCGGATGCTGAGTGTCACACCGCGTTTTTGTCTTGCTTTGAACACCGTCACATCATCAACATCGTGACCGCGATAACCGAGGTCGACATAACAACGCTCAAGTCGTTGACCGCTCAGACGCTCAACTTGTTTGAGTGCCCCTTTGAGGCTGTGGCCATCGTGCGGATTGCCCGGCAATGACTGCGCACCACCCACCAGGTTGGAACGATTGGTCGTGGTGATACTGACTTTGACACCGAACTCGTAGCGCTTGGGTACCTTGCCCTTGGCAATGCATTCCACTTCCGGGGCATGCAGGGCATACAGCTTGCTCTTGTCCTGGCGTTGCTGGGCGAGTAGCCGCCTGGCCAACGCCAGTTCCTCCGCAAAAGCGGCTTGCACCGTCGCCGGTTCGTTCACTAGCTTGCGCTCAATGTCCCGAACCACCCGGCCCAGCACGGTCTTGAGCTTCGAGGTGGTACGGCGCATGCGCCGCGTCTGGCGCGCGTACCCGTAACGGTTGTTCTTGAACAGCAATCGGGGCCCGACGCGCACGTAGCTCTGGCGTAACGGCACTCCGTGTGCCCTGGCCAGTCGCACCAGTCGTTCCCGAGCCCGGTTGTACAACTTCGAGTCGGTCGGAAAGGCAATTGCTTTTTCCTGCACCGTGGTGTCCACCGTCACCCGCTTCAGATCCCGGGTCTTCACTGCCTTCGACTCGATCGCGGCATCCACCGTCGCACTCAACAATGATTCCATGCCCGACTCGCCAAGACGCTGACGCCAGCGCGTCAGAGAGCTGGGGTTGATCGGTAACTCGTGTTGAAAATAGGTCTCACCGCAGAAGTACTGCCAGTACGGATTTTCTGCCCAGCGTTGTACAACCTGTTCATCGGACAAACCGTACGTGTGTTTCAGGTAGTGAAGTCCGGCAATCAAGCGCGTGGCAATCGCCGGTCGGCCGTTCTCACAGAACGCCTCGCCCCACTCGTTATCGAAACGTTGCCAATCGATTACCGAGGCCAGCTTTACCAACTCGTGACGCCCATCAATGAGGTTGTCCAGGCGGTTGCGAAACAGATCGTCCGTGGGTAAATCAACCGGTGGCTGAGGCTTCATTTTGGCGTCCGAAATTGCCAGCTTCAGAGTCAAATTCTGCCATTCGTTGGCAATTACCTCGACACATAATACCCGCTTTCCTCAACTCTCTCAGATGCTTACGGCTTTTTCAGGGGCGACTAGCTGTGATCTCTCTGTAGGTTGTTCACTCGGGACTTTCCCGGAAAATGGAAGGTGCGATCCAAATCCACCTCCAGGGAGCCCCGAATGAACAATCACAAAAATGCCCGATTAACGCCTCACGGTCGAGCCTTATTAGTCCGTCGAGTGTTGGAAGAAGGTCTGCGACCTGTCGAAGCGGCGCAGGCAATGGGTGTCAGCAGCCGTACTGCCTACAAGTGGCTGCGCCGTTATCGAGAGGAAGGTCTGGCTGGACTGCAGAACCGGACATCACGTCCGCAGAGCTGTCCCCATCAGACCTCAGCCAAGCACATCGAGCAGGTCATCGAGCGACGACGCCGTCGACAGACGTACCGGCGGATCTCTCTGCGCTTGGGCTTGGGACAAAGCACTGTAGCCAGGATATTGAAACGAGCCGGCCTGAACCGGCTGGCTTATCTCGACCCACCCAAGCCAGCCAACCGCTACGAGTACGCCGCACCCGGCGATCTATTGCACCTGGACATCAAGAAGCTCGGGCGCTTCCGGCGACCCGGGCACCGTGTCACCGGGAATCGGGGTAACACGCCCAAGCGCGGACCCGGCTGGGAATATGTACATATCGCCATCGATGATCACAGTCGTGTTGCCTTCGGCTCCATCCACGCCAATGAGAAGGCCGTCAGCGCTTGCAAAGCCCTGATCAACGCCTTGCGCTACTACAAAACACTGGGCGTACGCTTCACCAGGGTGCTTACCGACAACGGTTCTGCCTACTGCTCGAAGCGCTTCAAGCGGTTGTGTCAGCGTCTCGGCCTACGCCATCTACGCACCAAGCCGTATCACCCACGAACCAACGGCAAGGCTGAGCGCTTCATCCAGACTGCACTAAGAGAATGGGCCTACGCCTGTGAGTACCCCAACTCTGACTACCGCGCGCAGAAAATGCTGGACTGGCTGCACCGATACAACTGGCATCGACCGCACGCCCGTCTCGATTACAAACCACCCATAAGTCGCATCCCAATCAATGCGAACAACCTGGTGGGTTTACACAGCTAGCCGGCGCCGCACCGCGACGCCGGCGGCTTCCAGAGTGGGAGATCGATCAGACGGCTTCGAGATGCGCGTCGCGGTCGACTTTGCCCTTCGACTGTTCCGCCGGAACTTCCCAGTCGTCCGG
>MEIF01000145.1 GCA_001750645.1 Gammaproteobacteria bacterium AqS3 | reverse complement strand
CATTTGCGGGGGCGCCGATGGTGCGCCCCCGCCTTATCGCCAATCATCGAGGAGAGTCATCATGTCCCAATATCGCACAATGCTGGCCGCCGCCCACGATCGGGCGGTTGCGGGCGGTCAAATCGCCGAACTGCTGGGGCGCAAATTGTCGGATAAGCCGCAATCCCAAATCTTCGCCGAGTTCTTCGACGCGCTGAACCTAAGCGGCGCGGTGAATGTCATGAATCGCATGAAAGCGGACTCGAAATGCGGCAAGGAAGAGTTTGCGGATGTCATGATCGAGTATCTGACCACGATTATGGACGGGCGATGCGCATCGAGTTCGGTTGTTGGTTGGCGGGATATTCAAACGAGCGGGGATGCGCCGATCGAAGATGTCATGATCGGCGTCGCTGACAGTCTGTGTGACGATGATGTGGACCTTACCGAAGACGAGCGGACATTTGCGCGGAATATCGGCGACCATTGCCGCGGCGAAGAGCAACGGCGAATCGACCGGATCAAACGGTCGCTGAATATGGGGGACGATTGACATGCGCATTTTTGTCATGGTCGTTCTGGTTCAATTTGTCGTTGCGATGATAATGGGGGTGTGAAATGCCGAAGAAAAAAACCGAGCGGCAGGAATTGCACGAGTTGTGGTACTCGAAGACTTGCGAGTACCATGCGGTGATCAAAGAAATGAGAGATAAAAATCTCAGTTTGGAAGCGATCTTTTCGCTTCAAAGTCGGGCTTTGCGAGCGTATCGAGATCAGCTATACCATGAGATCGACGAACTTGAAGTCAAGTTGGGATGGCGTGACCTTCCGTGGGTGGATGACCTCAAAAAGGAAAGATCGTGAACAAAATGTTCGATGTTCAATACAGGTTTCGCAAACGCCGGCATTGGAAGACTTTCCAGAGCGTCACCGACTTCGCCAATGCGAAAGCGATGCTGATCCGGTTGACTCATCAGGGGTATTGGGCGCCGCGATATGGTCGGATTTTGCAAGACGGCAAAGTCATCGCGACCGTCGATGGCGGCACGCCGCTTTCGAAGTTGGTGGAAGGTCGGGAGTTGCTTTTTCAAGAGCCGCCGATCATCTCGAGCGAGGGGTCGAAATGAAAACGATATGCTCTCAGTTCGGCGATTGCTTTGACGATCCGCCTCGGTGCACTTGGTCGGACGATCATGACTTGGGGATGGCGATGGTGGGTGCATTGCGGATGCATCGCGTACCGGCGACCTATGCGGGCGCGGTGTATACAGGGGATGGCGTGAAGACGAGGGTGCATCGGTTCTGTATCGATACATATTCGTTTTACATTCCCGTCAACGACATTTGGAGGGTTCTTTCGGATGTGCATGATGAAAGGTTTTCTTTGACGCATGATTTCGATGTTTGCATGACGAGAGAGGGTGCGTTTCTCGTGCTCGATGTTCGTTTCTATCCGACATACGAAAGGAGTGGAAAATGATCAGTTTCGAAAGGGGTGCGCGGGTGTTCGAGATCAGGGATATCGATTCCGGCAAGTTGTTGCTGACGCTGGAAAATCCGGCGAAGATGAAAGCCTTTTTGGATGCGCGCACGATCGCGCCGGATCGTTTCTCGATTCGGGAAGAGATCGAATATCGTCCCCGCCGGATCGGGGGGGACGATCGATGAGCGTCAACGCTAGCGACCTGTGGTGCGCCTGCATGGGCACCCCGTCCCCGCCGGGGGATACGATCGGCGATGCGATGGAAGAAGCCGAGATCGGATTGGTGAAGTTGGCCGATGCGCTGGAAGAATCGACGCTCGTCGTCAAAATGTTGTTGACCGGCCAGATGCCGATCGATGACGGGTTGGCGGATAAGTTATCTCGTGCGCTGGGCAGCACGCCGGCGTTTTGGTTGAAGAGGCAATCCGACTACGATCGGAACTTGGCGCGGCGGGATTTCGTTTGCAACGGGTGTGACGGCGCGGGCGGCGTGAGATGGTCGGATGATCAATAAGACGATTGTTTTCGATCACGAGATCGAAGACATCCTCGGCGATTTGAATTGTCCGTCCGATTCGATCGCGGCGGGAATGCGTTCGTTGGGGTATGAGCGGGGGAGTGTCGAATTCGCGCCGGATGACGGTTTCCCGCCGTTCGAAGCGTCCGCGTGGGTGTCTAACGGCGGGTTGCTAAGCTGGGAAGACAATCACCCCGACAACACCAAACGCAGCTACAATCGCTGGCGGCGTGATTTTTACGGGTACTTCAAATGTCAACAACGAAGAAACTGATCCCTGCGGCGCAGCGATATGTGCTTGTCGTTTTGCATGAGGATCCGAATATCGTGCAATATCGGGGCGGTCGATTGTTCCGCACGGAGTCCGAGGCGCATTGGATGGCGTCTGCATATTACTCGCGCATTTACGGCCGGCGGGTAGCCATCATCGATCGGGAAACGGAAAGCGTGAGCATCGTAGAGTGGAGATTCAGCTATCAGCCGTCCACTCATGAGTTGCCGGTCAATCAATCCATCCCGCCCATCTATCGATCGGTGATCGACAGAATACGGGCGGGGACGGCTTGGCGGGGTTCGTGATCAGTTCCCGATCGCATTTCTCATCCGGGCTCGGTCTTCACGCTCGGCCTCGCTGGTTGCCGAATATGAGAACTTCACGCATTTTTTCATCTTGCTTTTGCAAGACTTGACGCGCCGATAAAACT
>MEIF01000144.1 GCA_001750645.1 Gammaproteobacteria bacterium AqS3 | reverse complement strand
CCTCGACCAACTCTGATGTGACGCTCAGCCCTGCGTCGCTGGATTTCACGACGAGCAACTGGAGCACGGCACAGACCGTGACGGTCAGCGCCGCCCATGATGACGACGGCGTCGATGACAGCGCCACGATCAGCCTCGCCGGCGGGAGAGTCACCGCCGCCTCGGTGTCCGTCTCGGTCGCCGATGACGATGAGGACGTCGGGCTGATCCTGTCGACCGATGAGCTGGCGCTGGACGAGGGAGACTCGAAAACCTTCACCGTCCGGCTGATCGCCCAGCCTGGATATCCTCAAGCCGTGAGCTTGTCGGCGCCCTCCGGCTCTGATTTGACGGTCACCCCAACGGAGCTGAATTTCACGACGAGCAACTGGAGCACCGCCCAGACCGTGACGGTCAGCGCAGGGCAGGACGCTGATCGCGCGAATGACACCGGGACGATCCGTCTCAGCAGCGAGGGAATCCCCGAAGGTCTGGTGTCAGTCACAGTCATTGATGACGACGATCCCACCGTCGGGCTGACCCTGTCTGCGACATCGCTGACGCTGAACGAGGGCGCCTCGGCAACGTTCACCGTCCGGCTCGCCGCCCAGCCCGGCAATCCCCGAACCGTGACCCTGTCGGGGGCCTCCGACTCTGATGTGACGATCACCCCGGCGGAGCTGAGCTTCTCGACGAGCAACTGGAGCGCCGCCCAGACCGTGACGCTCAGTGCGGCCCATGATGAAAATGGCGAGGGCGAGGGGGAAACGATCCGCCTCACTGGAGCGAAAATCACCTCCGGATCGGTGGCGGTGTCGGTCATTGATGATGACGCCGACGTCGTGCTGACCCTATCACAGACTGTTCTGAATATGAGCGAGGGCGGCTCGGCAACGTTCACCGTCCAGCTGGCCGCCCAGCCCCACAGCGCCCGGACTGTCAACCTGTCGTCCACCAATGCTGATGTGACGGTCACCCCGGCGTCGCTGAATTTCTCGACGAGCAACTGGAGCGCCGCCCAGACGGTGACGGTCAGGGCAGCCCAGGATGAGGATGGCGCGGACGACACCGCGACGATCAACCTCACGGGCACGAGGATCCTTGCCAATTTGGCGAGGGTGTCGGTCGCCGATGACGAGGACCCCGCCGTCGGGCTGGGCCTGTCGCGGGGCAGTCTGGATCTGATCGAGGGCTCCTCGGCAACGTTCACCGTCCGGCTCGCTGCCCAGCCCAGAAACCCCCGAACCGTCAGTCTGGCATCCAGCAACACTGATGTGACGATCACCCCGGCGACGCTGAATTTCTCGGTCAACAACTGGAGCGTTTCTCAGACCGTGACGCTCAGGGCGGTGCAGGATGCCGATGGCAATAATGAAACCGCAGCGATCAGCCTCACCGGTGCGAGAATCACCTCCGGATCGGTGGCGGTGGCGCTCGTTGATGACGACCCCACCGTCGGGCTGACCCTGTCGACATCTGAGCTGACGGTGGACGAGGGAGGCTCGGCGACCTTCACAATCCGGCTCTCCACCCCGCCATCAGGCGCTCGCGCCCTCACTCTGGCATCCACCAGCACGGAGGTGACCGTCACCCCGGCGTCGCTGAGTTTCTCGACGAGCAACTGGAGCACCCCCCAGACCGTGACGGTCAGGGCTGCAGATGATGCCGATGGCATGGACGACACCGCGACCATCAACCGCACTGCCAATACACTCACCGCCGCTTTGGTGAATGTGACGGTCATCGATGACGACGACCCCGCCGTAGGGCTGTATCTGTCGCGGGGCAGTCTGGATCTGAACGAGGGCACCTCGGAAACGTTCAGAGTCTGGCTGGCCGCCCAGCCCAGAAACCCCCGAACCGTCAATCTGACATCCGACAACGCTGATGTGACGGTCACCCCGGCGACGCTGGATTTCTCTGTCAACAACTGGAGCACGGCACAGACCGTGACGCTCAGTGGGGTGCAGGATGCCGATGCCGATGATGAAATAGTAACGATCAGCCTCACCGGTGTGAGAATCACCTCCGGCCAGGTGGGGGTGGATGTCTTGGATGACGACATTGCTGTCGTGCCGATCATGTCACCGGATGGCCTGTCTATGGACGAGGGCGCCTCGGCAACCTTCACAGTGCAGCTGTACACCCAGCCCAGAAGCGCTCAAACCGTCACCCTGGCATCCAACAACGCTGATGTGACGGTCACCCCGACGACGCTGAATTTCACGACGAGCGACTGGAACACCGCCCAGACCGTGACGGTCAGCGTGGCACAGGATGACGATGGCATGGACGAAGCCGCGAGGATCAGCGCCCTCGTCAAGAGCACCGCGTCCAATTTCTTGGATGTGCGCATCAACGATGATGACCCGCCCTTCCGGCTGTCCCTGTCTGATACATCACTGAAGCTCAATGAGGGTTCATCGGGGACATTCACGGCCCGATTGACCGCCCAGCCCGAGAGTGCTCAGACCGTCACCCTGGCATCGACCAACTCGGATGTGACGTTCAGCCCGGCGACGCTGAGTTTCTCGACGAGCAACTGGAACACCGTCCAGACCGTGACGGTCACCACCGCCCAGGATGACGACGCCGTTGACGACAGTGCGACCATCAACCTCACCGGCGGCGCTGAGCTCAACTCAGCCGCAGTAAGCGTCGCCGTGCTGGAGAACATTAAGATCAATCGAAGCAGGAACTACATGATTGTCAAGGAGGGCACCTCCACGGCGAGCTTCTACA
>MEIF01000143.1 GCA_001750645.1 Gammaproteobacteria bacterium AqS3 | reverse complement strand
ATTTTTCTGATAGCTATTTGACGAATTAGACCATTTACTATAACTCCACACGATTTCGTTTCGAAAGTTGCGTTCCCCAAAGATCGCATCGAGCATCAGCCGGATATACGCGTTGGCGGTGGTGTCGCAATGCAAGTAAAGCGAGCCGGTCGGTTTCAGTATCCGGTGCATGGCCAGCACCCGCACGGACAGGAAGCACAGGAACGCCCCCATCGAGTCCGAATGCGTGTACCGCGCCGCTTCGATCGCCCCCCAAAGTTTCGGGTGATCGTCGATGATCGAATCGACCCAATCTTGGTGCACATCGTGATCCCAAGACCACCGGTCTTGAAACTTCGATCCGGCGGTCAATGAATCGGGGGTGGCGTGAAAATCACGTCCCTTGTTGAACGGCGGGTCGGTCGCGATCAAATCGACAGATTCGGAATTCATCCCCCGAAGGATGTCCAAATTGTCGCCGTGAAATAGCGTGCGGTTTTTCCAGTTGGCAGTTGCCATGATGTCTCTCCGAAGTTGGCGATGGAGTTGCTGATCGATCGTCAATGCTTATGTTTGAGCGCCGCTTCGACAGCGATATTGGCGATGTTGCGCATGGATCGGGAAGTCAGTTTGATTTTCCCGCTTAGCTCATCGTCGCCGCCTCGGGCGACATAATGCAACGCCGTCATGCCGTTGACATCGCGTGCATTCGGGTCGGCGCCCAAATCCAACGCTCTTTGGATGCCTTCCGAATCGTTGCCCATCGCCGCCGCCAACAACGCTTGGTCGGGTGTGAGTTCCGGTTCTTTCATCGGGGTGTCTCCTCGTCGATGATCGGGCGTTTCGAAGCCGGCATGATGATCGGCACCATTCCGGTCGGGATGTCTCGTTTAGCGAACGCTGCACGGCGTTGGGATTTGCGCTGGGATCGATTGCGATGATTGCGCGAGCCGCGTTTGATTTTCAGTCCCATCGTGATGTCTCCTTTGAAGTGGGCGACCGGCGTCGGGGGGTTGGGGGGCACCCCCCGCAAACGAGGTCTCCAGTCCTCGTGCCGACGGTCATTGATCGGATCAGTCGGCGATCGTCCATTCGACGATATGCACCTCGGGGTCTTTCATTTTCATCGCGCCGACGGAATCGAGAAAATCATATTTTTCTTTCTTCGCCGTTTCGATGGCGCCGTAGATGTCATAGAGCAACCAAGCGCATCCCGGCGCGTTGCGGTACAGGATGGCGTATTGCTGATTCTTCAAATCGGTCATGATGACTCTCCGTTAGGGAATGGGATAAGGGGGGAAGTAGATGCCCCGATGATTCAGTTGCTTCGACACCCGAAGCGGGAATCCCCCGTAGTACCCGGCTTTGATGTTGCATGCCGCAAGTTTCGCTTCGGTCTTGGTCATGTAGCCCGAGACCATTTCCTGACCGGTGTCGTAACGCTTGGTGGAATGCCATTCACCGATCGAATCCTGCCATTCAACCAGCCAATAATGTGACATGATGCTCTCCTTTGTGGGAATGCCCCCGACCGAAGCCGGGGGCGGATTGTGAAGGGATGTCAGATCGCGGGGACGATCTGAACATATCGGCGGGTGCCTTTTTCGAGGGGCCACCCTTCGATCTCTTTGACTTTGCGCTCGGCAACGCTGCGAGATATGAATGCGGTGGCCAGTCGGCGGGAGCGGCGGTGACCGGTGGCGTCGGTCTTGGTCACGATTTCGATTTGATATTGCGGTTTCATTGCAGTGCTCCTTGGTCGGGATGATGCCCCG
This sequence comes from Gammaproteobacteria bacterium AqS3, assembly GCA_001750645.1. Lineage (GTDB taxonomy): Bacteria > Pseudomonadota > Gammaproteobacteria > MEIF01 > AqS3 > AqS3. Next base: position 1,031 of record MEIF01000143.1, on the reverse strand, counting down.
GCCGAAGCCGGGGCGGATCGGCGATCAGTCTTCGTCTTCGTCTTCGTCTTGCAAGCCGTCATCGATGGCTTCGACGAACTCCACCGTTTCGTTTTCGGACGAACAGACCTTGAACTCGAGCCGGGGGTTTTTCTGTTGTTCCCGCCGCCCGCAATCCACCGCGTCCTCGATGCTGGTGAAGTCGGCGACAAGCTTCCAATGCTCGGCATAAGCGATATTGGAAGGGCGAACCAACACTTCGTAAGTCAATGCGTCCATGATGAACTCTCCGTGGATGGGTGGCGATTTCGTGCTGATGAGTAGATTATACTCGAAGATCGATTTTTTGTCAAGCGATTTATTCGTCCAACGATTCTTCGGACACGTCATCCAACAATCCGAAGAATCCGAACGCATTCTGTCCGACGGGGGAATGGCGATATTGCGCCCGCGTTCCGTTGCCGGATTCGACCTGCTGGGCGATATACCGATCGGCACCCGCCGCCGTTCCGAAGACACGGAAATCGCCGGTGATCGGATTCAAATCCCAATACCAACCGATCGTGGGATGATGGATTTCAACCATGTATTGAATGGCGTTCATAATGCTCTCTCCGAGAATGGCTGGCGATGAAATGGGATTATACTCGAAAACGGATTTTTTGTCAAGCGATTTTTTCATGATAGGTGAAAGCGCATTCGTGTCCGTCTTTGTCGGGATCATCGCTTGACGTGTAGACACGAAAAGAAAGACCGGCGTCCACCTTTTCTTTTTGGACTTCCCGCCCGTATTCGCACGCGGCGTCGATGCTAGGGAATCCGCCGAGAAACGACCAATGCTCCCCGCCGGCGGGATTGGTGAATTTGATTTTGTACTTGGTCATGATGACTCTCCGAAGTGGGTGGCGATTTCGTGCTGATAACGGGAATTATACAGGCATTCCGATTTTTTGTCAAGCGATTTTTTGACGATTCGGAAAAATATTTTTCTTGACATTCCGAAAAAAGTGTGATCGGGATTCGAGATCCGGGGTTTCGGGTGGTTGGCATAT
>MEIF01000142.1 GCA_001750645.1 Gammaproteobacteria bacterium AqS3 | reverse complement strand
GCCCTGCTCGGCGAGGAGGACCTTGAGGCCGCGGCCGGCCGCGTCGCGGGCGATGCCGCAGCCGTTGACGCCGCCGCCGATGACGCAGAGGTCGTATGGAGTTGTAGCTGCCATTAAACAGTATTCTTTGGGGAACAGAAGTTTAACTTACTTGGAACTGGCTACATTATTCAAAGAGACCGGGAATATCCTGGCACCGAAACAAGTCGCAAATGCAGAAGCAATGTCTGTTTTGATGATGGGCACATCTATCTCATAGCCATTGTCAATCGATCCAGAAGCCAAGCTTTTGTTCTTTGGCCCACTCTATAAATTTTTCAGCGATTCCGTCAGGCATCTCATCAGTTTGCTTGTAGAGATCGTGCTCGACAATAAGATGTCCGTGCTGGTCAAGCTTCATTTCATTATCAGCACCTTTAGCATATATATAATTCCCCGAGTTGTTTTTCCCTCCCCTGCGCGACACCCCAAAGAATACAGGATAGTTTTTAGCAACAGGGCATAGATCGTCATCCCATTTCTGCAGGAACAAGACGCTTGTTTTCACGCCTGTGTGTGGCTTGAACGTGCTTGGATGAAGATCGACCACTGCGATGATTCTGGCTTGTTCAGCAATGAAGTCACGCAAAGTGGAGTCTGACGGATTATTAAATCTTCCTTGCGGAAGCACAATCGCCATCCTGCCTCCTGGCTTAAGCAAATCGAGGTTTCTTTCTACGAACAGAATGTCCCGACCGACAGACTTTTTCCCCGTGCCAAGCTCGTACTGGTTGAGCAGGGGGGCCTCTTTGATGTCTCCAGCGAAGGGCGGGTTAGCCATCACTAGATCGAACTGATAGTTTTTGTTTTGCCCCGGCCTTTGCCTCAACTTGCGCAACCTGTCGTAACCCTTAATATATTTGGGCGACCAGGTGGCATCGCCAGCGCGCTCATCCCAGCTGTCGTAATCAAGAGCATTCAAGTACAAGACGTTGGTTTCTCCATCCCCGGCAATTAAATTGATGGTGCGGGCAACTCTGACAGTTTTTTCATCAAAATCAATGCCGAAAATCTTCAGGACATTGCGCTTCTCCTGACGGCTGATTTCCTGATCGGAGAGAAAGTGCCCAGTGATCTGAAATATAGTGTGTATAGGAAATCCGCAGCTTCCGGATGCGGGGTCAATCATGTACTCTCCCGGCTTGGGATTTAGCATCCTGACACACATGTCAATGACGTGCCTGGGCGTGAAGTACTGGCCTTTCTCCCCTTTGGCAGACTTATTAACTAGATATTCAAAGGCCTCGTCCACAATCTGCAGATTTGAATTAAGCAGTTTGATATCCTGTATGCTGGAAACACACACTGACAGATGACGGCCAGTCAACTCGATTTTGGAATCCTCCGGGAATATGCCGCCCCATCGTTCTTTCGCGTTATTAAAGAGGCTTGTTATTCGTTTTTTCAGACTCGTGTCTTTGATTCCGGTGTTTCGGAATTCCAGCTCTCGAAAGCTTTCGTCAGGCATCTTTTGAAGTTCCTTGGTTAGAAGCTCAAAACTTCCGGGCAAGCCTTTTCTATATTCTGGCCGCAAGGACAGAGTGTGGAGAAGCTTTTCTTTATCGGAGCCACTAAGATACTCGTCATATAGTTTTGCGAAGATCAGCTTGAAAACTTCTTCGAACACATCGACGCCCGCATTGGCAAGAACCTCATTCTCCATTTCTAAAATTATGCTCTTCAGAGACTTCCGCTCGCAGGCAATCCTGTCTTTCATAATCAGATCCCTGATGGTAAAGCGGCTTGATGTGACATCGTTGATCTCCTGGCCTTCTTTCGGGATTTCAGGAAGAGGAATGAAAAGCCCTTGCAAATGATGATAGTAGGATATTTCCAAACCATCTGTCAGCACGCCAATTATGGCCCCGGAAGCGTTGCAATATGACTTAAGCTGCTCTTTGCCGGAAATAAAATGCCCCGGGGCTTTAAGCTCAACTATTATGTATGGCCTGCTTTGCCCTTCCTGGTCGCACACAACTATATCGGCCCTTTTTTCCTCGCGGCCAAATCTGATTGAATGCTCGACTTTAATGCGTTCTGCGTCGTAGCCGTACCTGTTGATCAGCCGCCGTGCGAAGAGCTGCCTTATTATTTCTTCCGGCTTGGCATTCACAAGCCTGTTTCGAGAAACGCACAATATTTTGTGGTTTTTCGGCCCCTCTTCGCCGTCAGAGCAGAGGTTTTCCACCTCGCGACGGTCAAACATGGGAGGCGCACCTTCCCTCTTTATGACAGAATTGATGAAGTCCTTGAGGCTCATTTCAAGTCCCCCAGTCTGGTTAGGCACGCTTCCCACGAATTCTTTTCAGCAGAGCAGCTGGTCATGATATTTGTTGATCCCCCTATCAAATTGCCGGCTTGTCTAATCATCATGAATGAATGAGAGACCGTTTCCTTGATTTTTTGCTGGACCTCCTCCGGAGGTATGGGGAGATGGGCTTTGCAAAACTCTTCCTGTCTTATGGATGACATGATGCCTCCATTGCAGCCTCTTTCCAGCTGTTTCTGTCCTATTTCGCTTCGTAGTAGGATGAACAGAACCTCAGGTAAGAGGCGCTTAGATCTCACCACATGAAAGCCAGTTGAGCAAAGCGCTTGATCATATTCGCTGTCGACCAGAGCTATGCTAGATAGCGAGCCTTCCAGGGAAGAGACCAGTACGTCCTGAGTGGCGACCCTGCGCCTTGCTCGCGACGGAAGGTCGGCGCCTAAAGCGTGCGTGCAGTTGGCGGCGTAGCCCTTGCCGTCGGCGCACTCGGCGACGAGGTCCACGCCGATGTCCTGTCCGTCCTC
>MEIF01000141.1 GCA_001750645.1 Gammaproteobacteria bacterium AqS3 | reverse complement strand
CCCACATCAGCACGGAACGACCCATCGCCAACCCGCTTCGGAGAGTCAATCATGAATGCACTCACGCGCAACATCGAACGGATGATGATGATCAGCGTTTTTATCATCGTCATTCTTTGATCGGAAAACGCTTGACAAAAAATCCGTTTTCGAGTATAATCTCGTTTTCATCGCCACCCATCGGAGAGATCAAATGCTCTACTATGTCATCATGAAGCGCGCCGCCGACGGCAAGGAGTTCAATGTCGGCTTCTACTTGCACGAGCGCAACGCCAAAAAATTCATCGCTCGTCATTCGGACGGGGTGAATGGGAACACGTACAGGATCATCGAATCCGACACGCTGCTCCGCCATTCCGAGATGGACGATCTGATCGCCAAAACGGCGTGACGCTTGGGGCATGGCGGGGCGCGTTCCGGCGTCCCGCCATGCGAAAAAAGAGTTGACAGATTTCCCGTTTTCGAGTATAATGCACCACATCGCCACCCTTCACGGAGAGTCATCATGAAAGACCAAATGATTTGCGGTAGCATTCTTCATCGTGCAATCTGGCGGGTGAAGGCGGTCGTTTCCAAGAACGTCACGGGTCTTCATCCCGTTTCCGAGCGGTTGGCTTCAAAGGACGCAAGCGTGAACTTCGTGGTCAGCGATCGCTCCGCCGATCGGGATATGTTGGCGTTGGATGTCAGTTGCGCCATTGCCGACATCTACTCTGTCGAAGACTCGCCGGTGTCGTTCGACATCAAAGTGGGAACTGAGACCATCACCGTTCAGATGCGGGTCAATCCCGCATCTGTCTGATCAGCCATCGTCACAGGAGAGAAACGATGCTCATCATCCGACATATCGTCGAGCAGTATGATCCCGCGAAGGGTTGGTTTTGGGTCAAGGACGGCAAAGATTTGGCCGTCTTCAACACCGATGACGAAGCGGGGAAGTTCATCACCGATCGGGTTGCAGGCGGGGATGCGGGAACTTTCCAAATCTCCCCCGTGCTCTTTGACGGAAAGAGTTATCGTCCCGTCGAGCACTATGTCCCCGAAGAAGAGCTGTTCGAGGACGATCCGGCTGACGCCGAAGCGGTGAATCGATAATGCAACATCGGGGAATGTACGAATGCCCTGAATGCGGCGATGCGGTCGATTACGACGGCGATTATTGTTCGGCGTGCTGGGAAGAAATCATCGGCGCCAATGACGAGGAGGATGGATCATGACCCCCGTACGAACGACATACAATCTGTATACGCGGCGGCGCGGGAAATGCGACCCAAGCGGGCGAGCCAACACCCGCAACCAGAAATGGAAGTTTCAAAGCGCCCACGATGCGCCTAGACCGGCGATGTCCGCCGGCTTCACACACCAATCGAAGTTCCCGACCGACGAGTTCCAAGTCGTCTGTCCCGACATGAGAATGGTGCACTTTTCCGAAGCATGGGACGGAACCAACTAATGGACAATGACAAAGACAGACCGAGATGGGCGGTTTTGGTTTTTGAATACACGATGGACGGCGATCGGAAATGGCGTGTCGATAGCGCATTCCGATCGAAATCCGACGCGGCGAACCGCGCGCTCGAGTTCGAAGACAATGCAAGCAATATCAACGACGAAGCATTTGTCGGCCATGTCGAAATGCTCTCTCGAGATGACTGGTATAGGTCCGCAACCATAAAAAGGAGCGATCGATGACACTCGTTCGGGAAACCACGTCGTTCAATGTATATGAACGCGCTGAGGGGAAAGACACGCGCCCGCCGCGCGGTGCGATTGATGAACGACGATTTGAAAGCGGATGGAATCCGACAGAAAGATTTGCACTATTACATCGAAAAGGAAACGATTGTCGATCCGATTTGATGTGTTCCTGTAGTATTCACTTGCACTTGGAGAGTATCATCATGGCAGATCAGAAAAACGAAGTCGCCATTTCGTTCAAGGTGACGAAGGAAGAGCGCAAGCGTTTGCGGATCGCGGCGATCATGCAAGACGCCACGATCAGCGAACTGTCGAAGGGGTTTGTCTTCGCCGGTTTGGACAAAATGGACAAGGCGGCTTCGGCTTCCAACGCCAAGTCCAAATCGACCGCGAAAACGACCGACGCGTAATCCGAATCCCCGCCGCCGATGCAATGTCGGCGGCGGGGATCGTCAGCCGTTCATGTTGACGATATGATGGATTTATGGTATAATGTAATTTTCACGTTTCAATATAAGGAACTATGGAAATGGAAAAGGATGTAAGAATTAGATGGGTAGAGGCTTACGTTATGATAAATGGTGTAGCGTGCGCTTCAAACGGAGAAACTGAGCAAAAGGCTCGGCGAAATTTGAGAGAGAAATGCAAACGGCTCGGTTACCCTTATAACGAATCGCAAGTCAGATTACATGTAGATCATCACTGGGAAGATGAATTGGACGAGATGATAGCTCACCATCGTCGGTATGTGGGAAGATATTGAAATGATCTGACGTCTTTGTAGATAACACGATGCGTCCTTTCGGGGGCGCATTTTCATCGCAACCCGACATCGGAGCATGAATCGCCATGCACTATATCGATTACCGATCCAGCCAAGCGAGATCATTGATTCATCAATCGTTGATGTCAACGGGATTTTGCGTTTTGAAACACCATCCGATCGACATGAGCCATATATCGCAGATGCACGATAAATGGGACGCGTTTTTCAAGTGCTCGGTCAAAGAACCGTATCGCTACGATCCTGAATCGCAAGCGGGATATTCCCCGATCGACCAAGCCGAAAAAGCGCAAGGGGCGAAAGAGTATTACCAAGTTTTCCAAAACACCATCCCGACGATTCCGAACTATCTGCAAAAAATCACGCGCGAGCACTTCACTCGGATGGACATGATCGCTTCGAATATTTTGCGGTTTCTATCGGAGCATACGCCGCAAGGCGTGAAGGACAAACTTTATATGCCGCTGCATGACATGATCGTCAATAGCGATCAAACCATGCTGCGGATATTGCATTATCCGCCGATTCAACCCACCGAGTGGAAAACGATCGGCAACGATCCGTCATGCCGCGCCGCCGCGCACACCGACATCAACTTGCTGACGATCTTGCCGGCTTCGAACGAACCCGGATTGCAGTTGAAAGACCCGTTCGGCGAGTGGATCGATGTTCCGTACGATCCATCGTATTTGATCGTGAATGTCGGCGACTCGCTGAGCGAGTGTACGGGGGGATATTATCCGTCCGCGGAGCATCGCGTCATCACGCCGCCGATTCAAACCGGACATCGATCGAGATACTCGTTTTTTGAATCAGCGATTGGAAGAGCTTGGCGTACGATTGAATAACTGAGGATTGTCGAAGTGATCTTTTCAAATATCGATGGAGACTTGCAATGGAAAAGAAATTTCAATCGAATGACTTTTCCTGGTGTACAATATTTCAAGACAGACGAGCATCAATGCCTTTGCGGAAAATGCGTCAACCAAATTTGTCATCCCGCATTGTATTTGATGCTCGACGATGTGCGGGGATCGCTCGATGAACCGTTGGTAGTGAACTCAGGCTATCGTTGCAAAGAACATAACGCGTCCGTCGGGGGACGCCCATTATCGAAGCATCTGAAAGGTTGCGCGGTCGATGTGGCAACGATTCCGATGCGCAGAGGGAAAGGCACGAAGTCCGAAGTGTTCCGCCTGGCGCGGATCGGCGAGCAGAGAGGTTTCAAAGGCATCGGCGTGTATAACACCTGGGTGCACTTGGACATCCGGTCGGTGCGGGCGGTTTGGGGACCGATGGCTTCGGAGTATCTAAAACTATAGGCGATAACAGGGTAGCCATATTGCCATGAAAGGCGAAGGCGAAAGAATACTACTTGACCAACTGAACTTTGCCGGACACGATTTTGAAACGGAGTATCGATTCGAACCAGCGCGAAAATGGCGCGCGGATTTCTACTTCGCGCTCGCCAATCTGATCGTCGAAATCGAAGGGATCGGATATGGACGAAGCGTAAGCAGACATCAAATCGGATACGGGTATGAATCCGATTGCGAAAAATACAATGCCATCATCAACAAGGGCATTTCATTGTTTCGGTTTACGCCGAATATGGTGAAGGGAAGCGGACGGCGACGCAGCGTCAAAAATCGTATCATGGAACCCGCCATCGACACGATCGATCGATTTGTACTCGGCGAAAAGCATTTCGAAAAAATCGACCGATCGAGACAAGGTTATGTAAAAGATTTCATGGAAAAAAATGCCAAAAAAAGAAGATAGGAAGTTTTACGGCGGTGTCCGATGGAAGAAAGTGAGAAAACTGGCGATCGCGCGCGATGACCATCTATGCGTGATCTGTCGGAAACACGGCGAAGTCAAAGCGGGATACGAAGTCGATCATATCAAACCGTATCAAACCAATCCCGAACTGGCATATTCTCTTGACAATTTGCAGACTTTATGCCATAATTGTCATACGCTGAAAACCGCCGCAGACTATCGGGGCGGACCGTCTTTTTGCATCCATGGATATCCTGAAGGATCGGGATGCAAGCATTGTTCAACAGGAGAATAGAAATGCCCGTCTACAAATGTATCGGATTTACCGCAAACGGCGGAACTTTCGTCAAACGATTCAAGACCAAGAAAGCCGCTCTCGCGTATTTGAACTCATGCGGCGATCCCAACGCTTATATCAAAGGACCGGAATGATCATTTAATAAAAGGAGAATAGATATGCCGTATATTGCAAGACTTCGAATCAACCCCGGGTATTCTATGAGAGTGGCAACTTTTTCAACAATGGGTGGCGCGCAAGATTGGATCAACAGTCACGCCGATGCGTTCGATGCTTCGATCGATTTTGTCAAAGATGGATTCAATTGATTTTTCGGCTATGTAGTTATTGGAGAAATAAGAATATGCCATATCGAGCAAGTTTTATCCGCAGTAGCGGCGGGCGCGGAACATACAAAGACTTCGGGTCAATGGGCGAAGCGGTGAGTTGGATCAACGCACAGACGGATGTTTTCGATTATCGGATTCGGCTGATCAATTCCATCCACTGACCGATGCAAAGGAGAAACTGATCATGCCAATGAAATTGTTTTTTTATGACTCAGATGGATCATTTACCAACAAAACATTTTATGGTCGAGGTTCATTGTCTTCGAGCGGTGCGATGAATAGATGGATCGCAAAAAATCCACACATCACAATCACAGGAACGTCAAGTTGGTGAGGAGAATATGATATGCCATTTCGATTGGAATATACAATCGGAAATTCTTGGGGGTGCAAAACGTTTAAAACGAAGGGCGCGATGACTCGTTTTTGCAATGCAAATCAACTGATCAAAGTGATCAGCATAAAAGAAGTAAGCGGCAAGTGATCAAATCTGGCGGATTGACACTCCATCAATCCGCTATTTCTAAAAGCCAAGTATCAGCACCATGCCGGCGTTGCCTGATTTTCCGGGAGCGTTGGCGGTAAAAACCCTGTCGATGTTTAGCCCATTGGTTGCCCCCGCGCCCGCGCCGGGGGCTGCTGTTTCAACATTGGATGTTTCAAATCCGTTTCCGCCTGAATATCCCCCGCCCCAAAAAGATGATCCGCCGGATCCGCCGCCGTATTCATCCGATTGCCCGTCATGCCCGTCTCCCCCACGAATTTCAAGTGAGAAATTTGAGACGGCTAGTCCCCCGCTGAGCGCACGCCCCCCGCGCCCGTTTGTTTCTCCCGCTTGCCCTTTTCCGGCAGTGATGGATAAAGTTGAACCAGAACCACTACGTTGATAAAATTTTG
>MEIF01000140.1 GCA_001750645.1 Gammaproteobacteria bacterium AqS3 | reverse complement strand
GTGGAGATATGGTAAAATACGAAGACGTGGTGGAGGCGGCGAACCGCCTCGGAACGGCCGGCATCGGCGTCACGCACGAACGGATCGCCGAACTCTTGCAAATCGATCCGGCTTCGATCGAAGAATCCGTTGCATGGGAGAGGTATTTGATTTACAATGAGGAGGACATGCAATGACATTCGCTGAAGAGCAGTATGCAATCGTGGATCGATTGGTGTTCGATTTGATGATGGCGGAACCTCCCGACCTGACGGTCGAGCAATACGAACAATTGGTCGGCATCGCACTTTACTGGGGTGCGAAGAGGCCGGTGCAAAAGGAACTCTTGAACGAACGCATCCGCTCTGCCATCGAAACATACGAACAGCACATCGACAAATCCGAACAGCAGGCAAGGCACTGAAGACATGGAAAAACCGAATATAACGATGGTGCCGGTGCCCAAGAAGAAACACGGGTTCAGGGGCAAAGGCGCGCAAGCTGCGGTCGAAGTGGAGGACAGGTCGGCGCAAGTGATGGATATGGTAAGGTCAGGGATGTCGCTGGTCAATGTGGCGGAAGAACTCGGCATCACCAGACAAACGGTGAGCAGACACTTCCAACGCGGAATGGCGATGCTCAGGGAATCGATCATCGACAACAGACTCGATCTTTTGATTCTCGAAACCGAAAAGCTCGAAATGATCCGGGAGTCTTACACCGAAGCGGCCTTGAAAGGCGACATCCAAAGCGCAGGCGTGGTGCTGAAAGTGCACGAACGCATATCGAATCTTTGGGGGTTGGACAAGGCGGAAGTCATCGCAAGGCTTCCTTCGGAGCAAGCGCACAACGTGAAAGACGAAGAGGGCGAAAACAAGGATGTGGTGGACGTGATCAGAGACCATCTCGATGTGAGGGTCATCGACACGGAAACCGATCTTTGGGCGGAAGTGAGCCCGTCCGTGATGGGGTTTTTGGATGGAAAGTCGCTCGAAGAGCACGCCACCTACATCACCGCGCTGGCGATTCCGATCATGCAAGAGGCGGTGGTCCCCATCAGGAAGTCGCTTCCTCACATCACCGGCGCGGAAGATTTCAAGGGGATGTTCGCGCAATCAGGCACCGACTTCATCGCCGTGGACAGCATCAACGGACACGATCCCTCGGCGATCATCGAAGCGGTGAATGCAAAAAGAGACAAGGGAGGGTAAAATCGTGTATATTCTTGTCACACCCCAAGAGTATCCGATCATTTGCAAAATGCGCCGCCGGTCGCCGGGAGAGAAAGATCAAGTCTCCATGACGGCAAAAAAATCGGATGGCGCATTTTTGTTTCGAGAACTCACCGAAGAAGAAAAGCGCATCGAACGCATGCAGCAAAGCGTGATGCAAGCCGAAAGGGAAAACGAATAACCATCGACAATGGAGGATTTACACATGACCATCGACGAATCGAACACCGAAATCGTTCAAAACTGCATCGATCTGGTGACAAGACTGAACAAAGCGTTTCCGGCCAAGCGCGGCGTGCATGTCTACTTGGAGCGATCGAAACGAAAGTACGAATACGGCATCGAGGCCTATTCGCTCGCGCTGCACAACTTCAATCTCACAGGCTACGATCATCGCGCATTTTGGGACGCGTGGGAGGCATGGAAGAAGGATCACTCGGCCAATTTGCATAACAAAGGCACTTCATGTATAATCAAAAACAACTGGAGCGACCAGTCCCTGCACTTCGAATTGCTGTGGAAAAGCCTGCGTCTGCGCGCACCGAAACACGTGTTTGTCGGTGGAGGGCGGTCTCAAGGGAAAACGCTCGCCGCCAGACTCGACACGATCGAAGCAAGACTCGACTGCATCGAAGAATCCATCTATCAAGGGGAATAGCGTCATGCCGGATTCCACAAGTTTGGATGGTTTGTACCAACACATCGGTCGTTCGTTGAAGCGTCATTGCGGGCTGGGCACGAAACACGGGCCATACGGATTGATCGGGAAGCCACCGAAAGAATCCATCGACCACACGGTCTTCAAGATAGAGGCATACCCCAAGAAGGAGGGGCTTGCCAATCCCGAAATCATTCCGATCATGCGCGTACTGCACCAAGCGTTGGCATCATCGAAGGAAGAGGGAGTCACGGAGGAGATATTGAGATCGCTCACCATCAATGTGAGAAATTTCAGAAACAAATCGGGACTCGAAATCACCATCTACAGCGACCACTTGATACAGTGGGAAGGGAGAAAACACCCATGAGATTCATGTCATGCAAACGATGCGGGTGGTGGTTTCACGCGCTCTTCGCTCAACGCAGATATTGCAGTGTCGAATGCCGCGATGAACGACACAAAGAGGATATGCGCGACAGATATAAAAACAGCGAAGAGTATAGAACTTGGAAGCAGACGTATGCCCGCGAACGGGCCCGCGAACTGGCCCGCAAAACAAGGAGTATGGCATAATGGATCAATTCATCATGAACAGCGCGCTCCAAGGCGAAAAGGAAACGCTGAACAAAGTCAATGACAAACTCTCCGAACTCATGGGGATTTTGCGCAACGAAGCGACCACGCCGTTTTCGGATGCGATCATATTGCTGAACATGCTGTCATGCACCAAATCGATCGCCGGCGTGGTGGGGGCGAAACTCGCCACCATATCCAATTCACAGAAAGCGATCGAAAGTCTTTCCATCTCGCAGGGGTTGGAAAAGACTTGTATGAAGCTCAGCGGCGTGGAAAACGACTTGAACAACACCCATGTCGATGCCGCCGAACTGTCCGACATGATGATCACACTGGCTTCGCATCTTCTCGGCGGGGAGTTTTTCGTGGTGAAAGACACCGGCGACAGGGAAGAGAGCGACACGCACCGAATCTACACATTC
>MEIF01000014.1 GCA_001750645.1 Gammaproteobacteria bacterium AqS3 | reverse complement strand
AGCTGGTGCGGGCGCACCGTGGCGCTGGACGTCGCCCACAACCCGGCCTCGGCCGCCCGCCTCGCCGGCTGGCTGAGCGCCCGCCGCCCCCGCCCGGCTGAGGGCGCCCGGTGCTGGGGCGTGTTCGCCTGCCTGGACGACAAGCCGATCGAGTCGATGCTGGCGCCCTTTGCCGGCCTGCTGGACGGTGCGGCGGCGGTGCAGCTCTCGGGCGAGCGCAGCCTCGGGGTCGAGGAGCTCATCGGTAAAATGCGCGCCGCAGGAATAGGGGTGATCGCCTCGGGGGACTGCTCAGCGGTGCTGGCGGGTGTGATGCAGCACAGCCGGCCGGGTGACTGGATCGTTGTCTTCGGCTCGTTTTTGACCGTCGCCGGAGCGATGCAGCATCTGCAGCAGCAGGCCGATGCGGAACGGGTGGCCGAATGAAAGAGCGCACGCAAGTCATTGTCCAGCGCACTGCCGCAGTGGTGCTCCTGGTCGGGCTCGGCCTGATCGTCATCCCGCAGCTGATCTCCGACATTCCCGAGGACGAGCCGGTGGAGGTCGAGGAGGCCGAGTTCACGCCCGCCGACAGCATCCCCGCCCCCTCTGAACCCCAGGCCGTCCCCGAGCTGGGATTGGACCCCGAGGAATACGCCGACCTGACCGCCCCCGAGATCGACCCCCCGGCAACCGAGGCCGTCGTGGTGGGCAGCAGCAGCGTGGCGCTGGCCGAGCAGACGCTCCCGGATCTGAGCGACGAGGGCACCGCCCAGGCCTGGAGCGTGCGCCTGGGGATCTACGGCAACGCCGAGAACATCGAAAACTTGCGCAAAAAAATGGATGCACTGGGACATCACGTCTACGAGCGCCCGCTGCAGTCCAGTGACGGGCGCCCCCTGCAGGTGGTGCTGGCCGGTCCGTTTCTGACGCTGCAGGAGGCCGAGCAGGCCCTCGAAGTGGCCAAAAATGAAATGTCGATCAGCGATGCCCGCATCGTTGACTACCGACCGTAATGCGGGGCCTCCGCTGAATCTGCTGGATGTGGTGCTCCTGCTGCTGATCGGCGTATCGGCCTTCACCGGTCTGCGGGGCGTGATCAAGGAGGTGTTTTCGCTGGTGCTCATCGTCGCCGCGGCGCTGGTGTCGCTGGCCTGGCTGAACGATGCCGCCCCGCTGCTGGACATCTGGATTTCCAGCGCCTTTGCGCGCCAGGCGCTGGCCGGGCTGGGACTGTTTCTGGGGATGATGCTCATCGGCCACCTGCTGATCAACATGACGACTCACCTGGTGCGCAGCATCGGCCTGGGCGGGGTCGACCGCATGCTCGGCTTCGGCTTCGGCGCCCTGCGCGCGGTGGCGCTGCTGGTGATCATCTACACCTATGCGGGACCCTGGCTGATGCGCACCTTCCCGGCGCTCGAGGCCGAGGTCGACGACTCGCTGCTGATGCCGATGATCGAGATCGTCAGCGAGTGGCTGCAGGACAACTTCGACCTGCGCCGTTTCGTCAAGGACCCGCTGAGCGAGTACCTGCCCTGATGTGCGGCATCGTCGGCATCGCAGCCCAGCCCTCCGAGACCCTCGGCAATGAGCTCTACGAGGCCCTCCAGGTGCTGCAGCATCGGGGCCAGGACGCCGCCGGCATCGCCACCTGGAGCGAGGGCCGGTTCAGGTCGCGCAAGGGCATGGGGCTGGTGCGCGACGTCTTCAGGGGCAGGGACATTCAGGGGCTTGGCGGCAGCCTCGGCCTGGCGCACACGCGCTATCCGACCGCCGGGGCACACCGCGACGAGCTGGTGCAGCCGATCTTCGCCAACGCACCGGCGGGTCTGGCGCTGGTTCACAACGGCAACCTGATCAACCGGGCACAGCTGATCGAGGAGCTGCGCATCAAGGACATGCGCTACGTCGACTCGGGTTCGGACAGCGACGTGCTGCTGAACGTATTCGCCTCCGAGCTGACCCGCGAGCTGCACGGCCGCAACCGCGGCGACCTCAACCCCGAGCGCGTGTTTCGCAGTCTGGATCGCACGCTGGGGCGCTGCCACGGGGCCTACGCCGCCGCCATGATCATCGAGGGCGGCGGGCTGGTCGGCTTCCGCGACCCGCGCGGCATCCGCCCGCTGCTGCTGGGGGTGCGCAAGAACGGGGCGCACGATGAGTACATGCTGACCTCTGAAAACGTCGCCCTGTCGATGCTGGGCTTTGAGCTGGTGCGCGACATCGACCCCGGCGAGGCGGTCTTCATCGACTGCAACGGCCGGCTGCACAGCCACCGCTGCAGCAGCGAGCGCAGCTTCACCCCGTGCCTGTTTGAGTACATCTACTTCGCCCGGCCCGACGCCATCCTCAACGGCATCTCGGTCTACCGCATGCGCATGGGGCTGGGCAGGCGCCTGGCCCGAACCCTTCGGAAGCGGTTTCCGGATCAGCTGCCGGACATCGTCATCCCGATCCCCGAGAGCAGCGTCATCGCCGCCATGGAGACCGCGCGCGCACTCGGCGTGCCCTACCGCGAGGGCTTCATCAAGAACCGCTACATCGGCCGCACCTTCATCATGCCGAACCAGCCGCAGCGGCGCACCTCGGTGCGGCGCAAGCTGGCCACGCTCAACCAGGAGTTCAAGGGCCGCCACGTGCTGCTGGTGGACGATTCAATCGTGCGCGGCACCACCAGCAAGGAGGTCGTGCGCATGGCGCGCGAGGCCGGCGCCGGCAAGGTGTGGTTTGCCTCGGCCGCCCCGCCGGTGCGCTATCCCAACGTCTTCGGCATTGACATGCCCTATGCCGATCAGCTGGTCGCCTCCCGCGAGGGCACCGATGCCGGGGTCTGCGACTTCATCGGCGCTGACGCCCTGATCTACCAGACCCTCGAGGACACGCTCGACATCTGCCGCGAGCTCAACGGCGAGATCGAGCACTACGAGGACTCGGTTTTTACGGGCGACTACAGGGAGGCGCTCATCACCGAGGATTACCTCAACGATCTGGGGCGCGAGCGCGCCAGGGACACCGGCGAGCAGCTGCAGCTGATCTAGACGCTAGATTTAGACATCGCCGCGCGGTTGATCTGCGGCGGCGGCGACCGCCTCAGGCGACCTGGACGATGTTGGTGATGTCGAGCCTCTTGGCCTCCTCGGCCGACTTCTGGAAGGAGTCGATTTCGTTGAAATTGAGGTAGCGGTAGATGTTCGGATCCATGGGGTCGATGTCGGCCATCGTCTCGAGGTATTCCTCCGGCGTCGGCAGCCGGCCCAGCACGGACGACACCGCAGCCAGCTCCGCCGAGGCCAGGTAGACATTGGCGCCGTCGCCGAGGCGGTTGGGGAAGTTGCGGGTCGAGGTCGAGACCACGGTGCAGCCGGCTTCGACCCGGGCCTGGTTGCCCATGCAGAGCGAGCAGCCGGGCATTTCGGTGCGCGCCCCGGCCCGGCCGAAGATGCCGTAGTAGCCCTCCTCGGTCAGCTGGTGCTGGTCCATGCGCGTCGGCGGGCAGATCCACAGCCGGGTGTCGAGGCTGGTGATGTCTTTGAGCAGCTCGCCGGCGGCGCGGAAGTGGCCGATGTTGGTCATGCACGAGCCGATGAAGACCTCGTGGATCGGGTCGTTCTGCACCTCCGACAGCGGCTTGATGTCGTCGGGGTCGTTGGGGCAGGCCAGCAGCGGCTCGGTGATGGCGCCCAGGTCGATCTCGATGACGGCGGCGTACTCGGCGTCGGCGTCGGCGCGCATCAGCTGCGGGTCATCGAGCCACTTCTCCATGTTCTGGGCGCGGCGCTCGAGCGTGCGGGCGTCGCCGTAGCCGTTGGCGATCATCCAGCGCAGCAGCACGATGTTGGAGTTGAGGTATTCGATGATCGGCTCCTGATCCAGCTCAATCGTGCAGCCGGAGGCCGAGCGCTCGGCCGAGGCGTCGGAGATCTCAAAGGCCTGCTCGACCTTGAGGAAGGGCAGCCCCTCGACTTCGAGGCAGCGCCCCGAGAAGATGTTCCTCTTGTTCTCGGCGCCGACCGTCAGCAGCCCCTGCTGAATGGCGGCATAGGGAATGGCGTTGACGAGATCCCGCAGGGTGATGCCGGGCTGCATCTCCCCGGAGAAGCGCACCAGCACCGACTCGGGCATTTCCAGCGGCATCACGCCGAGGGCGGCGGCGAAGGCGACCAGCCCCGAGCCGCCGGGGAAGCTGATCCCCAGCGGGAAGCGCGTGTGCGAATCGGCTCCGGTGCCGACCTGATCCGGCAGCAGCATGCGGTTCAGCCAGGAGTGGATGATGCCGTCTCCCGGGCGCAGCGCGACCCCGCCCCGGTTCATGATGAAGTCCGGCAGGGTGTGCTGGGTCTCGATGTCGACCGGCTTGGGATAGGCGGCGGTGTGGCAGAAGGACTGCATGACCAGATCGGACGTGAACCCCAGGCAGGCCAGGTCCTTGAGCTCGTCGCGCGTCATCGGCCCGGTGGTGTCCTGCGAGCCCACCGTGCTGACCACCGGCTCGCAGTAGCTGCCCGGGCGCACGCCCTCGACGCCGCAGGCGCGCCCGACCATCTTCTGCGCCAGCGTATAGCCGGCGCTGCTGGTGTCGCCCTGGGTGTACTCGCGGAACAGGCCCGAGCGCTCCCTCCCGAGGTATTCGCGCGCCCGGTTGGTCAGCCCGCGCCCGATGATGAGGTTGATGCGCCCGCCGGCGCGCACCGAGTCGAGCAGCACCTCGGAGCGCAGCTCGAACGGGATGTCGGCGCCGCCCTGGCGGGTGATCAGCCCGGCGTGCGGGTGCAGGCCGATGACCTCGCCGGTGCTGAGCTCCGAGACGTCGCACTCGATCGGCAGCGCCCCGGCGTCCTCCATGGTGTTGAAGAAGATCGGGGCGATCTTGCTGCCCAGGCAGAAGCCGCCGCCCCGCCGGTTGGGGATGCCGTCGATGTCGTCGCCGATGCACCAGAGCACCGAGTTGGTCGCCGACTTGCGCGACGACCCGGTGCCGAGGATGTCGGCGACAAACACCACGCTGCCGTGCTGCTTTTTCAGCGCCGCCAGCACCCCCAGCGGATCCTCGACCAGCCCCTCGCGCGGCTTTTTCAGCATCGACAGGGCGTGCAGCGGGATGTCGGGGCGCGACCAGGCGTCCTGCGCCGGCGACAGGTCGTCGGTGTTGACCTCGCCGGGGACCTTGAAGACCGCCATGTCAATGCGCTCGGGCAGCTCCGGGCAGTCCCTGAACCACTCGCCCTCGGCCCAGCGCTCCAGCACCTCCCGGGCGTGGGGGTTGCCGGCCTCGGACAGCTCGGTGATGTCGTGGAAGGCGTCGAACACCAGCAGGGTCTTTGACAGGGTCCGAACCGCCCAGGCGGCGCGCTCATCCCCGCACTTGAGCAGCTCGATCAGCGGGGCGACGTTGTAGCCGCCGACCATGGCGCCGAGCTCGCTGATGGCGTTTTCAACGGAGAGGGCGGGGTGGGTGTTTTCGAGGGCGACATCCCTGAGAAAGGCCGCCTTGACGTAGGCCGCCTCGTCGACCCCCGGCGGGACGCGCTGGTGCAGCATCTCCAGCAGATCGTCAAGGCTGACATCGGGGGGCGGTGACTTGATCAGCTCGACCAGCCCGGCGACCTGTTCGGGATTCAGGGGCAGGGGAGGGATTCCGAGTTCCTCACGTTCCTTGACGTGCGCCAGATATTCGCTCAGCAATGCTCTTCTCGTCTCGCTCGGCGGCGGGAATTATAGGGAAGGGAGAATGCCCGCCCGGCGACCCCGCTAAAATGCGCCGCTCGCGAGCGCACCCGGTGCCGCAATGCCCGACACCCCGGCCCCCGAAAAGATCGTGCTGGCCTATTCCGGCGGGCTGGACACCTCGGTCATCGGCGCCTGGCTGATGGAGACCTACGGCTGCGAGCTCATCACCTACACCGCGGATCTGGGCCAGGGCGAGGACCTCGAAGCCGCGCGCGCCAAGGCCGAGCGGCTCGGGGCGAGCGCCTGCATCGTCGAGGACCTCAGCGAGCCCTTCGCCGCCGACTACGTGTTTCCGATGCTCAGGGGCAATGCCTGCTACGAGGGCGAATACCTGCTGGGCACCTCGATCGCCCGCCCGCTGATCGGCCGGCGCCTGGTCGAGACCGCGCGGGAGCACGGCGCCGACGCCATTGCCCACGGCGCCACCGGCAAGGGCAACGACCAGGTGCGCTTTGAGCTGGCCATTGCGGCGCTGGCGCCCGAGTTGAGCGTCATCGCCCCCTGGCGCACCTGGGATCTCAGATCGCGCAGCGACCTGATGGACTGGTGCGCTGCGCGCCAGATCCACGTCCCGGCGGCGCCGCCGGGCCAGGCCTCGCCCTACTCGACCGACGCCAACCTGCTGCACATCTCTTATGAGGGCGGCGATCTCGAGGATCCCTGGCATACCCCGGACGAGTCGATGTGGCAGTGGACCTGCGCCCCCGAGCGGGCGCCCGAGGCCGGGGTCGAGGTCGTCATCGGCTACTCCGCCGGCGATGCGGTCTCGCTGGACGGCGAGGCGCTCAGCCCGGCCGAGCTGATGCGCCGGCTCAACGCCCTGGCCGGCGCCCACGGCATCGGCCGTGCCGACATCGTCGAGAACCGCTACGTCGGCATCAAGTCGCGCGGCTGCTACGAGACCCCAGCCGGCACCGTGCTGCACCGGGCGCACCGCGCCCTCGAGTCGATCGTGCTGGACCGCGAGGCGGCACACCTGAAGGACGAGCTCATGCCGCGCTACGCCGAGCTGATCTACAACGGCTACTGGTTCGCCCCCGAGCGGGAGGCCCTGCAGGCGCTGATCGACAGCACCCAGGAGCGCGTCACCGGCGAGGTGCGGCTGCGACTCTATAAGGGCTCGGTGCAGGTGCTCGGGCGGCGCTCGCCGAGGAGCCTCTACAGCCCCGAGATCGCCACTTTTGAGGACGACGCCGGCAGCTACGACCAGGCCGATGCCGAGGGCTTCATCACCCTCAACGCCCTGCGCCTGAAGTACTGGCACAAGCGCTGACACATTCGTTCAAGCGGGAGGTATTCCAGACGTTTTGCCCAGAGATTCCAAATAGCCTATCCACAGGTCATTCGAATGCCCTGGCGCGAGCCGCCGCCGCCGCTCGTCGGCGTTTCGCCCGGCGGCGGATGATCAGCCCCCGCAGCTGGCTGGCGTCGCTTGTGCTGCTGGCGGCGCTGCCGGTTTGGGGTGACGCCCCCGGCCTCGAGCGCACGATTCAGCGGACCAGCCACTACGACTTCGTCATCTCGGGGCTGACCCCCGCCTCGGTGGGCAACCCGGAGCGGCTTGAAGTCGCCGAGGGCGGCAGCGCCGCCAGCCTCGGGGTCAAGCTCAACGAGGCGCCGACCGGCAGCGTCACCGTCACGCTGGCGGCCTCGACCGGCGGCGACATCACGCTGGATGAGACCACGCTGAGTTTCGATGCGGGCAACTACTCGGTCGAGCAGACCGTCAGGGTCAGCGCCGTCGACGATGCCGACGGCGACAGCGAGAGACTGATGATCAACCTCTCGGCCGCCGGCGGCGGCTATGGCAGCGTCACCAAGGCCGTCAATGTCCGCATCAACGACGATGAGAATCAGGGGCTGGCGCTGTCGGTGACGGGCGGCTCGGTCAGCATCGCCGAGGGCGGCAGCACCAGCTTCACGGTCGCACTGGCGGTGCCGCCGACCCAGAATGTCAGCGTCAGCGTGGCTCAGAGCCTGCCGAAAAACCCCGACGTGAGTTTGAGCGAGAGCGCTCTGAGCTTCACCCCGAGCGACTGGAGCACGGTGCAGAGCGTGACCATCACGGCGGGGCAGGACGACGATGCCGTCGATGACAGCGCCGTCATCTCGCTGGTCTGCAGCGGTGCGGGCGCCTACTTCTACCACTGCCCGGGCGGCTCCGGATTTGCCGTCAGCATCACCGACGACGACACCAGCCGGCGGGGGATTCAGGTGTCCCGCAGCACGGTCGGCGACCTGATCGAGGGCGGCACCCAGACCTTCACGGTCAGGCTGGGCACCCAGCCGACGGCCGATGTGACGCTCGACCTGACGCTGACGCCGCACGCCGGCAACCCGGGCAGCACCTCGGTGAGCGTCGACACCGACCCCGGTTCGAGCGGCAGTCAGACCACGCTGGCCTTCACCACCACCGACTGGTCCACCCCCAAGACTGTCACCCTGACGGGGGTGCAGGACAGCAACAGCATCGACGAGCGGTTCAGCCTGGAGCTCAGGGGCCGGGGCGGCGACTACAACGGCCTCAGTACCACGGTCAGCATCACCGTTGACGACGACAACGCCCAGCCCGACCTCATCATCTCCGGACTGACCGGCGGGCGGCTTGAGATCACCGAGGGCGGTGGCAGCAATGACGCCGAATTCAGGGTGAAGCTGGGCAAGATCCCGTTCAGCAGCCAACCGTTTGCAGACGCTCAAGTTACTGTCACGCTGGCCGCTTCGGCCAGCGGCGTCATCGAACGCTACAACACCCAGCTGTTCTTTAATGAGAGCAATTACTCGAAGGATCAGACCGTCACTGTGCAAGCCGCCTTCGACAGCGATCTCAACAACGAGGACGTGCAGCTCACCCTTTCGGCCTCCGGCGGCGGCTACGACGGTGTCAGCAAAGTCGTCAACATCCGGGTCACAGACAGGGCGGATGAACAGCCGAGGCTGACTACTCCAGGGTTAAGGGCAGTGAAAGAAATCATCGAGGGCGAAAGTTATCCTTTCAGGGTCAGGCTTGAAGAAGCGCCGACCCGAAACGTCATTGTCAAAGTGATACAGAATCCGCCGGTCAATCCCCAGGCAAGCTTTAGCAAAACCACGCTGACCTTCACCCCGGGCAACTGGAATGTGCCCCAGGCCGTGGCCGTTACGACGGTTCGGGACGATAACTATCGCCCCTTTGGCACTGTAAGAGTCCGACTGGTATGCGAGGGCAACAATTACTACTGCAATGGAGGAGGACTTGTCATAGAACTCATAGATATTGACGAGCCGAGGCTGCTGCTGTCCCGTAAATCGGTTGAGGACCTGGTCGAGGGCGGCACGCAGAGCGTCACGGTCAGGCTAAATAGCCGGCCAAGGGATGGCAATGTGACGTTCGACGTGACGCTGACGCCGGGCTCCGACTATGCCGGGAGCACCTCGGCGACCGTCGACAAGAGCACGCTGACCTTCACGCCCGAAAACTGGAACACTCCCCAGACGCTCACCCTGACGGCGGTGCAGGACGACAACCAAGTCGGCGAGTATTTCCGTCTGGCACTGAGTGATCGGGGCGGCAGCTACCTGGAAAATTCAACCACCCTGGGTGTCTCCCTGATTGACGACGATGCGCTCGGCCTCAACATCTCGCCGGGGAGCTATGCAGAGCTGGCCGAGGGCGAGAGCCGCCGCTTTACGGTGAGCGTGCTCGGCGACCCTGCAGGTGCGGTGAGCATCAGTCTCGGAAGCGACAATGATCGGGTGGCCACGGTCACACCGGCGAGAATGACCTTCACACCGGGCAACGCCTCGACCCCCCAGAGCTTCACGATCACCGCCGTCCAAGACCCCGACAGTCAGAATGACAGGGCGAATATAAGTCTGAGCTCTTCGGGCGGTGGATTTCGAGGCCACTCGAAAACCATCGAAATTAACGTCGAGGACAACGACTCCGGCGCCGGAGGGGAGAGCCAGCAGGAGATCCGCCTGACCCAGGAAGTCACGGCCGAGGTGGTGCGCAGCGTGATGACGCGCTCGGCCGACGTCATCTCCCTCCGGTTTGACTCCTCCATCGGGACGGTCGACCTGACCCCCACCGGCGCCTCCGCAGAACACCAGCCCCGCCGCACACAGGCCGACCGGCATGGGCGCTTAGGCGACTTGCGCCCCGACCGGCTCGGCGGCATCGAGCTGCGGGGCGGCCGGCCGGTGTCGCAGTCGGTGCGCCCGGGCGTTCGGGCGCCCGTCAGCGATTTCAGCTACGTCCTGAACCAGAGCGAGACCTCCGCCTCGGGACTGACATCGCTCTGGGGGCGCATTGACAGTGCGCAGTTCTCCGGCGCCGTCGACGACGTCGACTACGACGGCTCGCAGAGCAGCCTGTGGCTGGGAGTGGACGGGCAGCTCAGCAGCGGCCTGCTGATCGGCGGGGCGGTCTCGCAGAGCAGCAGCAGCACCGAGTTCACCGCCGGCAATCTGCCGGTCGAGATCGAGACCGACATGACGATGTGGCACTCCTACATGAGGGCGTATCTGGGCGGCATGGAATTCAGGGCCATGCTGGGCTTTGGCGGCGGCGACCTGGAGTGGACCCGGCAGAACAGCGCCGCCAGCGAGGCCGAGGTGTCGATGGAGATGTATGCCTTTGACCTGCGCTGGCCGCTGGGGCGCATCGGCGAGAGCACCTCGGTGATGGCGTCCGTGGGCGGCGTCGCCAGCCAGATGAGCACGGACGGCGCCCCCGGTGCGGCGGCGGTGCTCAGCGATCTGCAGCCGTTCGCCGTCAACGCCGTCGGCGGTGTCGAGCTGACCCGGGAGCCGCTGGACTGGGGCGGCTGGCGGGCGACGCCGCAGACGATGCTGTCGCTGCGGCAGGACGGCGGCGACGGCGTCACCGGCACCGGCATGGAGTTCTCCGGCTCGCTGCGGCTGCGCTCGCCGGGCGGGCGCATGAGCGTCGACTTCGGCGCCCGCTGGCTGGCGCTGCACAGCGAGGACAGCCGGCAGGAGCAGGGCGGCAGCATCGAGCTGCGCTACCTGCCCCGGGGACCCGAGGGGCGCGGGCTGTCGCTGCTGCTGGGGCCGGAGTGGGGCGCCCAGGAGAGCGACGTGCTAGACCGCGCCCAGCCCTTCAATGCAGAGGCGAACACGACGACCGAACCCGTCCGCGCCGGGCTGCGCGCCGAGGCCGGCTACGGCCTGGGGCTGCGCAGCGGACTGCTGAGGCCATATATGCGCTACCGCTCGCTCGGCTCCGGCGCCACCGCACAGACGCACCTCAGCGGCGGGCTGCAGTTCAGCGCCAGCCGCGCACTTGAAGCCCGCCTGTTCCTCGAGCGGCGCAGCGCCTGGGGCGCCCCCGACCGCGGACGCATTGCCTTTGACATTCACAGGCACTCCTTCTGACCTGGCGGGCGCCTCAGCCCGGCATCTGAGGGAATAGTCGCGCAAATGTCAGCCGGCGCACTCGGGCGGGACGCAGCGCCCAACAACCTTCAGCGGCATCGAAACCCCAGTCCGCCAGTGGCTTATGTCCAGCCTTTTGCAGCCATTCGCAGCCCAATCTGCCCCCATCCGAGACCTTTTTGGCCTGGGTATTGCGCCGCGTGAAAGTTGTGTAGTAAAATTACAACCACAGTTGAGAAAAGCCAATACTTATATGCAGACAGCACATTCTCACAACAATTTCTCCGGTCACAGCCACAACAATCAGAGCCGGTTACTTCGAAAGCCCCCTCACACCCCCCTCACATCCCCAGCCAGACCCCGAAGTCTGGACCTGCGCCGGCTGCTGCCGGCGCTGGCGTTTTTGGGGCTGTGCACCGCTCTGGCGGCGCCGCTTGGCTTCTCGCACGGCGCCGGCTATCCCGGCGGGCACTACAGCGGGAAGTTCTGGCCGCCGAATGCCTGGCTGCACAGCGTCGATGAGAATGGGGCGATTTTGGCGACCCGTGACAGCAGCGTCGTCAACTTCAGGTGTCCGGCGCTGTTTACCGGGCTGCGAACGGTCGATCCGGCTGGGGGCTCAGACGGCTGGACGCTGACCCTCAACAAGACCAACACGCCGCTGCTGGAGAATGAAATCGGCTATGCCTGCTACGCCTCAAGGGGCGACACCACCTCCCACTCCCACACCGAGTCCAATGCGATCTGGTTTGCGCTGCCGTCGAGGTATCGGCTCGTGTTCAGCGCCTGGCCGCTGGAGGTCACCGAGGGCACCTCGGGGACGCTCAACGTGCGGCTCAATGCGGCGCCGAGCGCCGATGTGACGCTGACGCTGACGCAGACGGTCGAGGACGGCGACGTGACCGTCAGCCCCAGCTCGCTGACCTTCACCGCGGACAACTGGGACACCGACCAGGCGGTCACGGTCACGGTGCCCTCCGACGACGACGGCGTTGACGAGCGCAACGCGACCGGCATCACCTTTGAGGTCAGCACGACCGACACCAACTACAGCTCGCTGACCAACCCCACCATGCCGGTCCACATCACGGACGACGATCCGATCAGCATTGTCACGTCGAACAGTTCGCTCACGATGAACGAGGGCGACAGCACCACGCTGACGGTTCAGCTCGGCACCGAGCCGACCGCCAGCGAGGTCTCGGTCATCGTCTACTCGGGGCGGCGCAACTTCGTGACCATCGACGGCGGCTCGCCGCAGACCCTCGTGTTCACGCCGGACAACTGGAATGTCGCACAGAGCCTGGGGATCAACGCGGTGCAGGACGACGACGCCGCCGACATTGACACGCTGATCAACTTCAACCCCAGCGGCGGCGAATACGACGACATTCCAAACGCCACGGTTCGCGTGACCGTCGACGACGACGAAGCCGCCGGCGTTGTCGTCTCGGTGACCAGCGTGGACCTGCTCGAGGAGGGCGCCTCGGTCGAGTTCACCGTCAATCTGGCGACCAACCCGACCGGCGCCGTCACACTCCAGCTCACCTCGGATCTCAGCGGCGTCACGGTCAGCCCGAGTTCGATCAGCTTCTCCCGCAACGGCAACTGGGACGACCCCCAGACCGTGACACTCACGGCCAATGAAGACGCCAACCAGAACCACGAATCGGGAAGGCTCTTGATGACCTTCTCGATGACCGGGGGCTATGCGGAATACGCCAGCGGCGGCAGCAGCATCGTGCTCAACGTCACCGACAACGACGCCCCCCGCCTGCTGCTGCAGTCCACCCCCGCCTCGGCCCTCGACGGCAGGGACCTCGAGCTGGATGAGGGCACGAGCGTCAGCCTCAGGCTGAGCCTGTCGCAGAGCCCCGGCGCCGGCGGCGCCAGCGTGGCCCTGACCCCCTCGGCCGGCTCCAGCGACGAGATCACCCTGTCGGAGACCTCCATCAGCTTCACCGGCAGCAACTGGGACACCCCGCAGAGCCTGACGATCTCGGCTGCGAATGACTTCGACATCGAGGTCGAGACCGCGTCGATCGAGATCCTGATGACCCCGGGCAATGTCGGCGATTTTGAGAACGTCACCGAGACGCTGAGCATCTCGGTGATCGAGTCCAACACCCGCAGCCTGGCGCTGTCGAGCACGGCGCTGGCTCTGGACGAGGAGGGCGACGGCGTCAGCTTCACGGTCAGGCTGGATTCCGAGCCGACCGAGACCGTCACGCTGACGGCGGCGCGCACCGGCTCGGGCGAGGTGAGCTTCGCCCCGGCCGCGGCCATGACATTCTCCACCGCAGCCATCGCCAACCCGGCCGACTGCACGGCGGCCGGCACGCAGTGGAACTGCCCGCGCACGCTGACGGTCAGCGCCGCCTCGGACGAGGACTCGGTCGATGACGCAGCGACCATCACCCTGACCGCCAGCGGAGGGGACTACGGCGCCGCGGGCATTACCGCCAGCCTGCCGGTGACGGTCACCGACAACGACGACGTCGGCCTGGTGCTGTCGGCCAGCTCGCTGACGATCTCCGAGGGCGCTCAGACCAGCTTCTCGGTCGGGGTGGCGACCCGCCCCGCCCTCAACGTCTCCGGCTCCAGGGTGGTGATCAACTGCGAGGCGGTCGCCGGCGTGACCTGCACCGTCACCGACGCCTTCATCGACGGCAGCAGCACCTGGGCCAGCCAGTCCGCCACCGTCACGGTGCGCTCGGAGCACGATGACGACGCCGCCGACATCACCGGCAATGTCCGCATCTACGTCAGCGCCGAGGGTGCGGGCTATGCCACCGAGTACCACGATGTCTCCGAGTCCATCCCCCTGCGGGTCGACGACGACGAGACCCCGGGCTTTTCGATCTCGAGATCATCGCTGTCAATCGACGAGGAGGGGGCGCCCGTCCGCTTTGACGTCGAGCTCGACCACCCGCCCACCGGCGCCCTCAGCGTCAGCCTGGCCGCCGACGATGCCACGCTGACGCTGAGCCCGGCCGCGCTGAGCTTCACCGCCGACAACTGGGACGAGGCACAGACGGTCACGGTCACGGCGGTGCACGACGACGACCTGATGGACGCGACCGCCACCATCATCCTGACCGGCGAGATGACGGCGGGCAGCGCCGAGTACGAGGCCCTGGGCGACGGCATCGCGGTCGAGCTGTTCGACAACGACGTCCCGCAGCTGGAGGCGCACGCAGACCCGGCCGGGGCGCTGGGGGTCGACGGGCTGAGCTTTGCCGAGGGCGCCTCGGCCACCGTCAGTTTCAACCTGTCCGGGACACCGGGCGCCGGCGGCGCCACCATCAGGCTGACCCGGCTGGCCGGATTCAGCGATCAGATCACCGAGTCGGCCACCGTGCTCAGATTCACCGACAGCAACTGGGGCACCGAGCAGAGCATCGTCTTCAGCGCCGAGGACGACGACGACGTCCACCAGGCCGGCGGGGTGTACAGGTTGGCCATGGAGCCGACCGTCGCCGGCGACTTCACCACCCGGGCGGATCCCCTGCCGATAACGGTGATCGAGACCAACTCCCGCAGCCTGGTGCTGTCCGAGACCGCCCTGAGCATGACCGAGCAGGGCGACGCCGCCGGCTTCACCGTCAGGCTGGATTCCGAGCCGACCGACGACGTGACCATCACGCTGGCGCCGCACACCGACAAGATCACGCTCGACCCGTCGCTGCTGGAGTTCACCGCGGACGACTGGAGTGCCGGGCAGAGCGTGACCGTCAGCGCCGTCGCCGACGACGACACCGATGACGACTCGACCAGCATCAGCTTCTCCTCCAGCGGCGGCGACTACGGCGAGCACAACGTCACCGCCAGCCTGCCGATCACGGTGACGGACGACGACATCCCGGGCTTCAGGCTGTCGGCGACCGAGCTGACGGTCGACGAGGGCGGCAGCGCCACCTTCACGGTCGCCCTGCGCACCATCCCCGACGAGAACGTGACGGTCAGGCTGGTCCAGCCGCTGCACCTGGTCAACAGCGACATCAGCCTGGATGCGGTCGCCGTCCTGATCGGCGATCAGTCGCTGACGACCTTCACGCCGGCCAACTGGAACGTCCCGCAGACCATCACGGTCAGCGCCGCCGAGGACAACGACGCCAGCGCCGACACCGGGACGATCTCCCTGAGCGCCTCGACCGCCGGCGGCAGCGACGGCTACGACAGCGTCCCCGAGGCCAGCGTCAGCGTGACGGTCACCGAGAACGACGAGACCGGCATCGTGCTGTCTGCGACCGAGCTGGACGTCGCCGAGGGCGGCAGCGCCACCTTCACCGTGCAACTGGAGACCCCGCCGAGCGCCAACCTGACGGTCACCCTGATGCAGCCCGCCAACACCGAGGTGACGGTCGACACGCAGACCGGGGTCGGCGGCAACCAGAACACGCTGACCTTCACCGACGCCACCTGGCAGACCCCGCAGACCGTGACCGTCTCGGCGATGCACGACGGCGATGCCGTCGCCGACACCGCAACGGTCTCGCTGAGCGCCTCGGGCGCCCCCGAGTACGCCGCCCTGAGCGGCATTGACAGCGTCAGCATCAGCGTCATCGAGGACGAGTCCATCGGGGTGGAAATCTCGGAGACGGCGCTGTCCGTGGTCGAGGACGGCGCCGCCGGCGAGGATGAGAACATCTTCACGGTGGCGCTGAGCTCCGAGCCCAGCGGCAGTGTCACGGTGGATTTCGCCAGCAGCGACACCGGCGCCGCAACGGTCAGCGTCGCCGGCGGCGGGACGCAGCTGAGCTTCGCCCCGTCCGACTGGGGCACGGGGCAGGTCGTCACGGTGGCCGCGGTGTCGGATGACGACGCCTTCGCCGAGCTGGTGACCATCTCCCTGACGGTCTCGGGCGCCGTCGAGTACGCCGGCCTGTCGGGGCTCGACAGCGTCAGCGTCACCGTCAGCGACGACGACCCCGTCGGCCTGGCGCTGTCGAAGAGCACGATCGCCGACATCGCCGAGGGCGCCTCGGACAGCTTCACCGTGCAGCTGCGGTCGGCCCCGGCGATCGACATCACGGTGACGCTGTCGTCCTCGGACGCCAGCATCAGCCCCGACGCCGGTGCGGCCCCGGGCGTCCAGTCCGTGCTGACCTTCACGCCCTCGAATTGGAGCACGCCGCAGACCGTCACGCTGAACGCCGTCGAGGACGACAACGCCTTTGGTGAGACGAATGTCGAGGTCACCCTGAGCGCCTCGGGCTCGCACTACTCGGACGTCGAGGAGCGCCTCACGGTCACCGGCGTCACCGACAACGACGCCGTCGGCCTTCAGCTCACCCAGGTCGAGGGCGGCATTTCGATGCGGGAGGGCGGCGCCCGCTCATTCGGCGTGCAGCTGCTGAGCGAGCCCGCCAACGGCGCCGTGACGGTCAGCGTGGTCAACCAGAACCCCTCTGCGGCGACGGTCTCGCCAGCGAGCCTGAGCTTCGGGCCGGACGACTGGCAGACGCCGAAGAGCGTCTCGATCAGGGCCTGGGGCGACTACAACGCCGCGGACGAAATGTTCTCCGTGGACCTGAGCGCCTCGGGCGGCGACTACGCCGGCGTCACCGCCAGCGTCGATGTCGAGGTGCTGGACAACGACACCGCCGCCATCACGCTGGTGCCCCGCAGCCTGACGATCGACGAGGACGGCAGCGGCACCTTCGATGTCTACATCGACAGCGAGCCGACCGCCGACGTGACCCTGACCCTGGCCCAGCCGGACAATTCCGACGTGACGATCGACACCGACAGCGCCACCCCGGGCAACCAGAACACCCTGACCTTCACCCCGAGGGGGTGGACGAATTCCCAGCAGGTGACGGTGTCGGCGGCGAGCGATGACGGCGCCGACGACGAGAGCGCCTCGGTCGACATCGCCGCCTCGGGCGGCGACTACGGTGCGGTGACGGCCAGCCTGCCGGTGACGGTGACCGATCAGGACACCAGGGGCCTGACGCTCTCGCAGAGCGCGCTGTCGGTGACCGAGGGCGGCAGCGGGACATTCACCGTCCGGCTCGGCACCAGGCCGACCGCGGATGTCCTGATCACGCTGTCGGCGCCGAATGAGGCCGAGGCGACGCTCGACACCGACGCCGTCGCCGCCGGCGACCAGAGCGAGCTGCAGTTCACCACCCTGAACTGGTCGCAGCCGCAGACCGTGACGGTCGGGGCGCTGCACGACGACGACGCCTTCGGCCCCGAGACCGCCGACATCAGCCTGAGCGCCTCGGGCGGCGACTACGGCGGGGTGAGCGCCTCGCTTACGGTGTCGATCGACGACGACGACACCCCGGGGCTTTCGCTCACCTTCGACGCCGGCGGGGACAGCGGCGCCGCCGACGGGCTGTCGCTGATGGAGGGCGGCAGCGCCACCTTCCCGGTGCGGCTGACCACGCGCCCGACCGGAACGGTGACGGTCACGCTGGGCGCCCCGAGCAACCCCGACGTCACCGTGAGCCCGTCGAGCCTGAGCTTCACCCCGTCACGGTGGAATCGGGCGCAGCTGGTGACGCTGCTCGCCGCCGAGGACGAGGACTCGGCCGACGACACTGCGACGATATCGCTGACCTCCAGCGGCGCCGACTACAACGACGCCGAGACGGTCAATGTCGATGTCGATGTGATCGACAACGACGCCCCCAACTGGAGGCTCAGCGCCAACTCGG
Organism: Gammaproteobacteria bacterium AqS3; assembly: GCA_001750645.1. GTDB lineage: Bacteria > Pseudomonadota > Gammaproteobacteria > MEIF01 > AqS3 > AqS3. The sequence continues at coordinate 23,755 of MEIF01000014.1, read as the reverse complement.
TCACGCTGGACGAGGGCGGCTCGGCCACCTTCACGGTCGTCCCCGTCAGCCGGCCCGACCGAGACGTGACCGCCGTGCTGGGGCAGGGCGGGGCGGCCAATCCGGACATCAGCTTCAGCCCGGCGAGCCTGAGCTTCACGCCCTCCGACTGGCGCACCGCCAGGACGGTGACGGTCTCTGCCGCCCACGATGCGGACGCCTTCGACGATGTGGCGACCCTTGATGTCACCGGCGCCAGCGCCGGCGGCTACTACGACGGCATCAGCGCCGGCATTCAGGTCTCGGTGGAGGACGACGACACGCAGAGCCTGGTGCTGTCGGCCGCCGAAATGACCGTCAACGAGACCGAGACCGGAACCTTCCAGGTCAGGCTGGCGACCCTGCCCTCGGCCCCTGTGACCGCCGTGATCGGCAGGCTCGGTCTGCCGACCCCGACCGTGTCGATCACCCCGGCCAGCATGATCTTCACGCCCGACAACTGGAACACCGACCAGGCCGTCAGCATCGTCACCAGCGCCGACGACGACGCCCTCGATGAGCGCGTGCCCGTCGGCATCCGGGCCTCGGGCGGCGATTACAACGTCGCCGGCGGGGTCGCGGTGACGGTCGCCGACAAAGACACCGCCCGGCTGGTGCTGTCCGAGACCGCACTGACGATCGACGAGGGCAGCAGCGGCAATGCCTTCACCGTCAAGCTGGCGACCCGGCCCAGCGCCGATGTGACGGTGCGGCTGACGCAGCCGTCGAACACCGATGTCGTCGCCGACGCCCACAGCGATCTGGGCAACCAGACCCGGCTGACCTTCACGACCGCCAACTGGAATGCCGCACAGAGCATCACCCTCTCGGCCGCCCAGGACGACGACGCCGGCGACGACAGCGCCGAGCTGGTGATGACCGCCTCGGGCGGCGACTACGAGGCCCTGACGGCGACCCTGGCCGTGACGGTGGACGACAACGACTTTATCGGGCTCAGGCTGACCCCCAACCCGCTGACACTCGGCGAGGGCTCGACCGGGACGCTGTCGGTCTCGCTGCTGTCGAAGCCGAGCGACACGGTCATGCTGGCCCTCGGCGTCCCGTCCAGAGGCGACATCCAGGCCGACGCCGACCCGCAGCAGGCGGAGCGCCAGAACACGCTGAACATCGACGCCGACAACTGGCAGCAGGAGCACCCGATCCGGATTTCGGTCGGAGAGGACGACGACTTCCAGGACGACACCGCAACCCTGGAGATCACGGCCATGGGCGGCGGCTACGACGACACCTCGGCGACGGCGAACCTCAGCATCACCGACGACGACACCCCCGAGCTGAATCTCTCGAGCGCCACCCTGAGCGTGGCCGAGGGCGAGTCGGCAACCTTCACCGTGGCGCTGGCCAGCCGCCCGCCCGGCGCCGTGACGGTCTCGCTGGTGCAGGATCCCAGCGGAGCCATCGAGGCCGACACCGACACCTCCCAGAGCGTGCCGCAGAGCGACCTGGTGTTCGGCCCCGACAACTGGGACCAGGGGCAGACCGTCACAGTTAGGGCGCTGCAGGACCTCGACGCCGTCCCTGAGACCGTCGAGCTGGCCCTGACCGCCCAGGGCAGCGGCTACGACAGGGCCACCGACTCGATCACGGTGTCGGTGTCGGACGACGAGACCGCCGGCCTGTGGTTCTCGCTGGAGCGCGTCGAGGTGGGCGAGGGCGGCACTTCGAGCTTCGGCGTCAGGCTGCTGAGCGAGCCCGCCGGCGACGTCACCGTGACCATTGCCCAGCCCGACAATCGCGACGTCCGCATCGACGCCGACGCAGCGGCCGGCGGCGATCAGAACACGGTGATGATCACGCCGGACGACTGGCTGGTGGTGCGGCGCGTGACGGTGCGCGCCGCCGAGGACGACGACGGCCAGAACGACGAGGCCGCACTGAATCTGAGCGCCTCGGGCGGCGACTACGGCAGCGTCAGTGCAGCCCTGCCGGTCGTGGTGCGCGACAACGAGCGCCCCGGGCTGACGCTGTCGCAGAGCGCAGTGACCGTCGAGGAAAACGATGCGGCCACGGTGTCGGTGCGCCTCGACACCCGCCCGACGGCCGCCCGGGTGACGCTCTCGCTGCAGAGCGCCGACCCTGGGGCGGTGACCGTCGCACCGGCCAGCCTGACCTTCACCCAGGACCAGTGGAACCGGGATCAGACCTTCACCCTGACCGGGGCGAGGGACGCCGATGCGGCCAACGAGCGCACCAGCGTCACGCTGAGCGCCTCGGGGGCGGACTACGGCGAGGTGACGGCCAGCCTGAGCGTGCGGGTCACCGACGACGGTCGCCCCAGGTTTGTGCTCTCGCAGAGCAGCCTGAGCCTTGAGGAGCAGCGCTCCTCGGCGGTCACCGTCCACCTCAGCAACCTGCCGACGACCCCGGTCACGGTGTCGGCCATAAGCACCGACGACAGCGTGGCCAGGGTGTCGCCGGACGAGCTGACCTTCACCCCGGCGAACTGGTATCAGGCCCAGCCGCTCACCGTTACCGGGGTGCGGGACAGCAACACGGTCGCCGACCGGGCGAGCATCCTGCTGAGCAGCGAGGACGCCGAGTACGACGGCGAGATGGGCGCCGTCGACGTCGTGGTCACCGACATCGACATCCCCATGCTCGACCTGCTGTCAAACGACCTCGTGGTCACCGAGGGCGACACCGGGGCGCTCGACGTCCGCCTCAACGCCGAACCGACCGGGGCCGTGCGCATCGCACTGGCGGTCACCGAGTCCAGGCTCGCCCAGGTCACCCCCGAGCAGATGATCTTCACGCCCGAGAACTGGAACCGGAACCAGACGCTGATCGTGCTCGGCCTCAGCGACGACGACGCCCAGGACGAGCGCGCAGAGATAACGCTGGTGGCGGCCGGGGCCGAGTTCAACACGGTCTGGCAGGAGATCGCCCTCGAGATCCTCGACGACGACGAACAGGGGCTGAGCGTCTCCGAGAGCCGCCTCTCGGTCAATGAGAGCGGCAGCGAGTCCTTCACGGTGCAGCTCGACACCGAGCCCGCCGGCGAGGTCACGCTCGACCTCGAGGTCACCGAAGAGGGCATTGCCGCCCTGTCGGTGACGCAGCTGCGCTTTGATGCGGACGACTGGAGCACCCCGAAAACCGTCGAAGTCCTCGGCGTTCAGGACGACGACAGCGAGACCGGGCGCACCCGTCTGCGCATCACGTCCTCCGGCGCCGACTACCGCGGCCGCCAGGCCAGCATCGACATCACCGTGGCCGACGATGAGTCCTATGGCATCACGGTGTCGACGCAGTCGCTGACCGTCGACGAGGGCTCCGGGGGTGCGACCTCGACTTCGGGTGCGGATGCGGATGCGACCGCGGCCGGCTTCACCGTGTCCCTCAACAGCCTGCCGTATGAGGATGTCTCGGTTCTGATCACCAGCGACGACGAGGAGCTCGCCGTGGTCAGCCCGCAGCTGCTGCTCTTCACCCCGTGGAACTGGGCGGAGCCGCAGCAGGTCGAGGTCCGCGGCGTCGAGGACGACGACGCCGCCGACGAGCGCACCTTTGTCACCGCGCGCGCCCTGGGGGCGCTGCACTCCGGCGCCGAGGCCTCCATCGACATCACGATCCGGGACGACGACCCGGCCGAGCTGCGGCTCTCGGTGCGGCAGCTGACAGTCCCCGAGGACGGCGCCGCGACCTTCACCGTGGCGCTGTCGACCGCTCCGAGCGTCCCGGTGACGGTCGGGCTGTCGAGCGAGGGCATTGACATGGAGATGCTGTCCCCCGCCCGGCTGGAATTTGCCCCGGACAGCTGGGACCGGCCGCAGGCGGTGACCGTGGTCGGCGTCCAGGATGAGGACCGCAGCAACGACCGCCACACCCTGGTGCTCGAGGCCGCCGGCGGGGAGTTCAGCGGCGCCCGCGTCGATCTGCCGGTGCTGATGCTGGACGACGACATCGGCGTCGTCCTCGCCAAGGAGGCCCGGTCTGCCGAGAAGGTTCTGGAGGAGATGTCGCGCTCGATGCTGGGCAGCTCGGCCGACGTCATCGGCCGGCGCTTTGACGCCGCCGAGCTGCCCGACAGGACCGTCGAAGTCGGCAATCGCGAGATCGGCATCGGCGATGAGGGCGCCCTCGGCGAGGCATTCGTCGAGCTGGCGCTGCACTTCGGCGCCTCGGGCTCGGTCGTGGACACCGGGCCGGGCGATGCGCAGCTCGACAGCTTTGGCAGCATCCGCCTCGAGGACGGGCTGCCGCAGCGGGGCGCCGGCGGGGACGACATCGACCCCGGCGCCCCGGCGATCAGCGCCTTCACCTATCCGGTCAGCCTGGGTGCATCCGGCGGGAGCATCACCACCTGGGCGCGCTACGACCACGCCGAATTCTCGGGCGAGCTCAATGCCGTTGACGACCCGCTGTCCCGGGGCGGCGCCAGGGAGAGCTTCCGCGGCAACCACGGCACGATCTGGTTCGGGGTCGACCAGCGCACCGAGGGGGACGTGCTCTTCGGCGCCGCCCTGTCGCAGGGCACGGGCGGCTCGGACTACCGTCTCGACAACCTCAGCGCCTCGATGGACACCAACCTGACCATGCTGATGCCCTACATCGAGCTGCCGATGACCAGCGGCTTCCTGCGCCTGATGATGGGCTTTGGCGGCGGCGAGCTCGAGCTGACCCAGACCAGCGGCGAAAAGACCCAGGCCGACCTGTGGGTGCAGATCTTCTCGCTCGGCGCCAAGTGGCCCGTGGCGCGCCTCGGCCGCACCTCGGTGGCGCTGACCGGCAGCATCGGCAGCAGCCGGGTCAAGACCGCCCGCTCGACCATGGCCGCCCTGCGCGGCCTCAGCTCGGTCAGCGGCCGCGTCAGCGCCGGGCTGGAGGTGGCGCACGACGGCCTCGGCGAGAGCTGGCGCGTGACCCCCAGGTTCGGGCTGTCGATGCGCCAGGACAGCGGGCAGAACTCCAAGGGCATTGGCACCGAGCTGCTCTGGTCCATGCGCCTGAGCGCCCCGGTGACCCGGCTCAGCGTCGACGCCGGCCTGCGCTGGCTCGGCATGCACGCCGAGGACAACTACCAGGAGTGGAGCGGCAGCGTGGAGCTGCAGCTCAAGCCCCGGGACAGCGCCGGCAGGGGGCTGGCCATGACGCTGGGGCCGGAGTGGGGCGAGCAGCACACCGGTGCGCTCGAGCGCGAGGAGATATTCCGCCCGGGCGAGGTGCAGCGCCGGGCGCGCGGCGCCGGAGCCGGCCGCATGGCGGTCAAGGCCACGCTGGGCTACGGGCTGGACATTCACCGCGGCCTGCTGACCCCGTTCGCCGAGTACAGCATCCTCGGCGGCGAGCGCAGCGCCGCCCGCCTGATGAGCGGGCTGAAATACCGGGACGGCGAGCGCCTTGAGGCCAGGCTGTTCAGGGAGCGGCAGGCCAGCTGGGGCGCCAGGGCGCGGGGCCGGATCGGCCTCGAGCTGAACCGGCGGTTCTGAGCCGGCGCCCCGAAACCTGCGGTAGCAAATGGTGACTTTGCGATTTGTTTTCAGGGGGCTGCGGCTGCACTCGGCGGCGGTCACGCACCGGTCAGCTCCGAGGCAGTGCGGGTATACTTCGCACCGCCCGATAAAGGGACGCAGCGACAGGGGAACGATGAGACGCACAGCAGCGACACCGGTTGGCCCAATTCCCCGGCTCGGCTGGCCTAATGCCATCGGCAGAACCGCAGTCCCTGCGGTTTTTGTTTTTTCGGCTCTCGCCCCTGGACAGTGCCCCTGATGTCCGGTCGCAGCAGCCGTTATTTCAGAACGCCCCGCTTATGGCTCTCATCGGTCGCCCTGCTGCTGGGGGCGGTGGTTTCGGGGCTGGGGTGGTCGCATGAGGGTGACCCAGGAGCAAGCAATGGGCATCTCGAGAGTGGTTTTACGTCCTTTCCGATTGTTCAGCGAGTTGTCGATGTAAAAGATAGAACTTTTACTCTGCAATGGGCGCGAGCCGACACAACCGACTCTGGATACCCAGGAGATCAAATTGATTTTAGATGCACAAATTCGTCTGGTGAAGTCTTGTTTGACTGGACTACGATGAACGCCGGCAATAGCGAGCCGGCTGTATTTTATGATGGTAGACGGTGGACCGGACATATAGTTGGCAGGAATCTAACGGAAGGCAGTAATGTAGTGGCTGGCAGGAATGTAATGAATGGCGAAACCTATTCTTGTGAAAGACGATTTTTCGCAGTAGGCACTAATTATCATTCGGCCCCTTCAGACACCGCTATGTGGGACTTTGATGTGGTAATGCCCACCTTTAAGTGGCTGAGATATGATGGCAATACCTCTACTAGTCCCGATGATTTTCAGACATCAGACCCCGGCAAGCAGACGGTAACCGTAGAGGAAGAGGGCACGGCAACCCTCAGCGTGAGATTGAACGCACCGCCGACTGCAAATGTGTTGGTGACGCTGTCCAAGTCGGGCACCCACAGCGCCAGGGTGAGTTTTGACGCCGACGCCAGCACCTCCGGCGTTCAGAACACCATGACCTTCACCCCTTCAAATTACAGCGTAAGTCAGACGGTGACATTCAGTGCGACGCATGATGACGATCAAGCGAATGAAATCGATGCGGCGACCATCACATTCACTCTGGCTTCATCGGATACCCAATACGGCGGCGAAACCTTTGAAGCACAGATCAACATCGATGACGACGATGAGGTGGAACTTAAAACCTTTGTGGATTCGAAGGAGAGCACCACACTGGAATTTCCAGAAGAGGACGGCAGCGGCACTTTCGGCGTCAGGTTGGGTTCTCTGCCAACTGGCAATGTCACAGTCAGTCTTACTGTGGCCGCAGACAATGTTGCGTACAGCGATGCAGTCAGCATTGATAAAGACGAGCTGATCTTTACGACGGCGAATTGGCGCACGCCCCAGACCGTAACGGTTTCAGCGACAGCGGATGCTGACGGCGCCAACTTGAAGGCAAAAGTCACCCTGGATCCTTCGGGGGGCGGCTATGACGCTCTCCCCGATGTCACGATGAATGTTGAGGTTAAGGATGACGAAGTGCCGGGGCTCAATGTTTCTAAGACCGCACTGTACCTAACCGAAGGCGGCGCCGCAGCCACATTCACCATTAGCTTGGCCACGCCGCCGAGCTATACCCACATTGATAGCGGCACCGGCAACCCCGCCACCAAAGGGGTTCGGGTTCAGGTCAGGCGAATTGATGATCCCACTCGCAATGATCGGGGTGACTTTTCGAGCAGTAACATCGTCAATCCCTGCAATGCCGAGGAAACAGAGGCGATCACGGTCACTTCCCCCGCATTTAATCCTTCTGCCAGCTGTGCCATTCAGTTCTTCCCGACAAGAGAGGCAGATGAACCGGAGAAATCTCTTTGGAATGAGGCGCAAACGATCACAATCACGCCGGATGATGAAACCGATGCTTCTAATAAGGCTGACCTGATTTCCCGCTATGTGATCCGGATTCAGGGAACCGACTCAGATGACAAACGGGCTCCTGAATACGACCCCTCCAGCCTGTGGAAGCACATCGACCTTGAGATTCTGGACGACGACGTTCCCCAGCTGCTTGCAGCCGTCTCTGATGGTGGTGGAGGGGAGACTCCACAGAATGGCCAAACGTTCACCTTGGATCTCAATGAGGGGCTCAGCCAGGTCTACAAGATCAAGCTGTCGAGTGCACCGGGGACTGGCGGGGCAACAGTCACGCCATCCGTAGCGGCAGGTTCCGGCGTGGAGTTTGCCCCGGCGAGCCTGATATTCACCGATAGCAACTTTGGCAACTCGCAGGATCTGACGATTAGTGCTCAAACTGACGACGATGTCGATGATGAATCGGCAACCGTCACCCTGACGCTGGCGCCGACCACTGGCACCTCATTTGAACCAAGAACCAGGAACATCTCGGTGTCGGTGGAAGATTTGACCATGCGGGACTTTGTCACGGCGGGCAGTGTGCCCAACTTGGTGGAGCCGGACGACCCGACCGCCGCCATCACCCCCCAGGTGTTAGCGGTCAAGCTGGGCTCTGAGCCGACCGCCGATGTGACAGTGACACTGAGTGTTGACAACCCCAAGATCACGCTGGATACCGACATCAGTACGCCGGGCATTCAGAACGACCCCCTGACATTCACCTCCTCCCCCTCCTCCTGGTCTACGGCCCAAGAGGTCCACGTCAGCACGACCCATGACCCTGACGGGGGCGATGAGACGGCAACCATCACCCTGACAGGTGCGGGCGGGGACTATGACAGTCTGACGAAAACGGTCACGGTCAGAGTCGAAGACCGGGACATAGCCACGGCGACGATCAGCGCGCTCACCCGCACCATGATCAACGAGGGCTCGAGCAGCATGGGCAGCGCCGACTTCACCGTGGCGCTGGGTCTGGTGCCCAGCGCCGATGTGACGGTGACGCTGGAGGCCTCGGACTCCGATGCGGTCGAGCTCGACGGCGATCTCTCCAGGACCGGCAACCAGAACACCCTGACCTTCACCCCGACCATGGCAGCCCCCGAAGATGTCGCCAGCGGCAACTGCACGACCGAGTGGAACTGCCCGCAGACCATTCGAATCCGCGCGGTCGAGGACGACGACACCGACCATGAAACCGTCAGGATCACCCTGGAGGGCAGCGGTGCCGTTGAATACACCGATGCCGGGGGCTTCACTTTTGACTCCACCACGATCCGGGTGACCGACAACGACACGCCGGGCGTCACGGTGTCGAATCGACTGCTCCAGGTGTCCGAGGCGGGTGAGACCTCGCAGACCTTTGACATCGTGCTGAACACGCGGCCCGCTGACGATACGGTCATTAGGCTGGACAATAGCGACAAAAGCACTGACGGTTCGGTGGAAATCACTACGAGCGGCGCTCTCAATGACAGAGTGACCTTCACCCCGACCAACGCCAGAACGCCACAGACCGTGACGGTGACTGCAGAAGAAGATGCCGATGCCGAATCGGAACGCGTGACGATTAGCCTCAACGTCGACGACGGCCCGACGGAGTACACCCGCCTGAACCTGGCCGACTACAGCGTCACGGTCGAGGTCACCGATGACGACACCGCCGGCCTCGACCTGTCGACCCAGACGCTGGACCTCGTCGAGGGCGGTGCATCAGGGACATTCAGGGTGAACCTGAAGTCCAAGCCCACCGCCGACGTGACGGTCACCCTGACCAGCAGCGATTCCGGGGCGGTGGTGGTTGACACCGACAACAACCCCTCAAACGGCAACCAGAGCACCCTGACCTTCACCTCGAGCGATGCCTCTGAGACAGATGTCATGAACAGAAATTGCTCGGGACAGTGGAACTGCCCGCTGACCGTGAGCGTGCTCCCGGTGGACGACGACGACATCCTCTCGGAAAACGGGGTGATGATCTCCTTCGCCTTTACCGGCTCGGCGGCCGAGTACACCAGCCTGGCGCCGATCAGCAAGGTCACCGTCCGCGTCGACGATGACGATGCCGGGGGGCTGACGCTGTCCAAGTCGACCATCAACCTGCTCACCGAGTCGACCTCCATCTCTGGGGCGCAGAACACCGACACCTTCACGGTGGCACTGTCGAGGCAGCCGCAGTCGAATGTCACGGTGGTGCTGTCGACCTCGGACACGGCGGCGGTGGGCGTCAGTCCGGCCACGCTGACCTTCAGCGGCGGTTCGACCGGCAACTGGGGCACCGCACAGACCGTGACGCTGACGGCCGGGGATGACTACGACGCCGTCAGCGAGGCCGGTGTCGAGATCAACCTGCTGGCCTCGGGCAGCCCTGAGTTCGTCGGCGTGACCGGCCAGGTGACCGTCACCTCGGTGACCGACGACGACACGGCCTCAATCGACCCGGTCAACGTTGTCACAAATACTGACGGGGATCTTGAACTGAGGGAAGAAGACAGCACTGGTGAGATTTTCGGGGTGAAGCTGGGCAGCGAGCCCAACGGCGAGGTGACGGTGACCGTGGGCACCAATGCCGCCGGCGTCGGCGTGGCCACGGTGTCGCCCAGCACGCTGACGTTCTCAGTGGGCGACTGGCGGGCGCCCAAGAGCATCCGGGTCACCCCGGTTCACGATCTCGATGCGGTCGATGAGAAGTTTGCAATCACCCTGGATGCCGCCGGCGCCGACTACGACGACGTGGCACAGGCCAGGGTCGATGTCAAGGTCGTCGACGGCCAGGAAGCCGGCGTCACGCTGTCGACCTCGGCGCTGACTGTGGATGAGAGCGGCAGCGCCACCTTTGACGTGTCGCTGGCCACGCCGCCGGCGGGTGCACAGAATGTGGTTGTGACGGTGACTCGGCAGGTCGACTCCGATGTATGGGTGGACACCGACATAAGCACGCCCAACACCAGAGACACCGGGCTGACGTTTACCAGCAGCAATTGGAATACCCCCCAGAGCGTAACGGTGGGCGCCGAATCGGATGACGACGGTGCAGACGATACTGCGACGATCACGCTCAGCGCCGAATACAGCCCTAATGATCCGGATTTTAATGATTACCGCTCATGTGCGGGTGTCACAGGCCTATGCCAGACTGTCAGCAGCCAGTTGATCGTGACGGTCACGGACGACGACGACCGCGAACTGACGCTCTCCAGCAGCACGCTGACGGTGGACGAACAAGCCGAGCACACTTCCTCTGTTGTTGGCAGTGCGGATAATCAGTTCACTGTCAGTCTGAATACGCAGCCGACTGCGGGTGTCCTGGTGACGCTGAAGCAGCCGACCGACAACACCGATGTCAGGGTGGATGTCGACCTGGGCACGCCCGGCTACCAGAACACGCTGACCTTCTCCACCAGCAAGGCGAATGATGTGTCTGCTGATTGCACAGCCCAGGCAACCCATTGGAACTGCCCCCGGACCGTGACCGTCATCGCTGAAAAGGATGACGACGCCACCGGTGGCGAGACCGGGACGATCAATCTGAGCGCCGCCGGCGGCGACTACGGAAGCCAGACGAAAGACGTGACTGTGACCATCACAGAATCCGATGCCCGGAGTTTTAAGTTTGATCCGGCAAACCGCATGGTCGATCTGACAGAGGGTGCCGGCGCCACGTTTAAGGTGAAGCTGGATGCCAAGCCAGTCGGCGGCAATGTCACCGTGGCGCTGGCGAAAACAGGCGACACCGAAACCACGTTCACCCCCGCCTCAATGACCTTCACGGACGCCGACTGGGATGATTACCAAACAGTGAGGGTTAGTGCAGCCCATGATTCCGATGCAGAGGATGAAAAAGCCACGATTACATTCAGTGTTGACGGGACACCGTCATCGGATTACGTCACCGAAGGATTGACCGGGGACACTGATGTGACGATCAATGTCGCTGACGACGATGTACCGGGCTGGGAGGTGAAGCAGGGTGCGGTCACTCTGAGTGCGACCAGCACGATCGCACTGAAAGAGGCGGACAGCTCCAGCGATCCCAACTATTCGATGAGGTCGCAAACCATCACCGTGAAGCCGGTCTTTCAGCCGGACCAGACGATCACCGCCCAGCTGATCACAACACCAGTGGGTAATGACCCGGCGATCACGTTCCTCGACCAGGGTGGCAATACGATAACGGAGCTGGAGTTCACCACGAGCACCTGGAACACGGCACAGAGCGTCGAAATTGTGGCGGTCAGTGACGGGAATGCCCAGGACGAGGACATCACGATCACGGTCACAGGCAAAACGGGCAGCGGCAATTACGAGGACGTTACCAGGAACGGCGTGTTCAAAGTGACGGTCGAGGACGACGAAACTGCGGGCGTGGTGGTCGTGGATGCACTGGATGCGCAGATCACCAGGCTGGATGTCGACGAGGGAACCAGCACAGGGACCTTTAAGGTCAAATTGGTCAGCCCGCCGAGCGAGGATGTGACGGTGGCTCTGAACGGGACGGCCGGCAGCGGCGTGACGCTTTCCTCTGCCGGCAGCACCGTGACGAGCCTGACCTTCACCTCGACCAACTGGAACGTTGGCCAAACCGTCACGGTCAATGCTGCACAGGATGACAACGCATTTGGTGAAACGATTCAGCTCAGTCTCGACCCCTCAACAGCTTCGGGGGACACCGAATACGACGGCATCGACTCCTACGAAGATTTCTCCATAAAGGTGGAGGACGACGAGACGGCCGGGCTGACGCTGAAGCTGGTGGACACCGGTATGGAAGCCGACGAAATGACGGTCGACGAGGGCACCAGCAGCGGTAGCGCCAACCAGTTCACGGTCGAGCTGGATTCGGAGCCGACCTCTGATGTCGTCGTGCGGATGTCGCAGCCGGGCAACAACGACATCGTCGGGGATGCCAATCCCAGCCTGCCCGGGCCGCAGACCCGGCTGACCTTCAAAACCACCAAGTCGAACGGCGACCCGAGCATCCCGGCCAACTGCCCAGCGTCGGACAAGCACTGGAACTGCCCGCAGGCGGTCACCGTCATCTCCTACGACGACCCTGATGCCATAGTCGACTCAGGCACCATCACCCTCGTTGCCCTGGGCGGGGACTACAACGACATCTCCGAAGACATGGAAGTGACTGTTGAGGAGGATGAAAAAGCCGAAATCAAACTGGTTCCGGAGAATCTCAGAGTTCAAGAGGATAGAGAACCGTCAGAATTAGGAGTCTCGCTGACATCCATGCCCAACGGAACGGTGACGGTGACTGCGGGGGCGCCGACCAATACGGATCTCACAGTCGACACGGACTTGCTGAGGGCGGGTCCGCAGAACACCCTGACTTTTGACGAAACAAACTGGGATGTGTCTCAGCCGGTGACGATTGCGGCCGCCGATGACGACGACGACACATCTGAGACCGGAACTGTGACATTTTCGGCATCGGGCGCCAACTATCAGGGAGCCCCCGACAAGGTTCTCAACGTTGACATCAGGGACACGGACATTCCGGGCTTGGATCTCAAGGCTGCCGTCTGGCAGGTGGATGAGGGTGCATCGGCTGAGTTTGAGGTCAGGCTGACAGTTGAGCCGGTCGGCGGCACTGTCACGGTGACGCTGACGCAGCCGTCCAACACCAATGTCAGAGTCAGCCCCACAACCCTGACTTTCAACGCCGACGAGTGGGACAAATATAAGACTGTGGAGGTGACCGCAGCCCACGACCCGGATGCCATTGACGACATGACAACTGTGGAGCTGAGTGCCCTCGGCGCCAACAACTACACCGCCGCCCTGAACATCCTGGAAACGGTCACGATCATCGTGAACGACGATGAAGAGATCGGTCTGGGGGTGTCCTCCGACAGCCTGACCATCGACGAGGGCGGCAGTGCGACATTCACCGTGGCGCTGACGAGCCGTCCCTCGGCAGAGGTGACGCTGACGCTGCTGCAGGCATCGCCCGGCAACGACGATATTCAGATCGATTCCAATCCGATCAGGGGCGGCGCCCAAAACACGCTGGTATTCACCCGGGACAACTGGGAAACGCCGGTTCCGGTGACGGTTAAAACCAAGCATGACGACGACGGCCAAAACGATGCGACGACGCTCAATCTGGTGGCCTCCGGCGGCGACTACTCCGGCCAGTCGACCAGCGTGTCGGTCACGGTCACCGACGACGAGCGGCCCGGCCTGCATCTGACGCCGGCGCTGCTGATGATTGACGAGGCGGGCACCGGCTCGGTCGCAGTCAGGCTGAGATCGCGTCCGTCCAGCGGTTCGGTGACGGTGACGGCGAGTTCCCCCTCATCGCTGCTGACGGTCAGCGGCGGCGGGTCCTTGACCTTCTCGCAATCCACCTGGAATCAGGATCAGATGCTGACGCTGCAGAGCTTCGCAGATTTCGACGGCGCCGACGAGAGAATCGCCGTGGAGCTGACCACCGTCGGGACGGGGGACTATGACGGGCTGTCCCAGGACCTGATCGTCAACGTGGATGACGACGAGGAGGTCAGCATTGTCGTGTCGGAAACCTCGGTGACTGTCCGAGAAAATGTGGCCGGCTCCACCGAGGAGCGCACATACATTGAAGTGAGCTTGAGCACGGTGCTGAAGGACGATGCAACGGCCAAGGTCAGGGTGATCAGCAGCGGCCCGGGAATCGCGACTGTCGCCACCGACCCCCACGACACCGATGCGCTGGGCGGCGACAGCCTTGACCTGACCTTCACCGGCCGGAACAGCACGGCCGACACCCCCGGAAACTGGAACACGCCGCAGAGGGTCTGGATCTTCGGGGTCGATGATGCCGACTCGCTCGACAACAGCGCCCGCATCGTGCTGACCGGCCTGGACGACAGCCCCGAATACGCAAACCTGACCAAGGAAGTCAGCGTCGAGGTGATAGAAAACGACACCCCAGCGCTGATTCTGGACACCGGCACCCCCGGCAGCGACATCCTGAAGGTGGATGAGGGGAACCCCGTCGGCGCCACGCTGCAGGTCAGCCTCAACTCCACCCCCAGCGGCTCGGTTCTGGTCACGCTGGACATTGGCAATGCCGAGGTCGCCAAGATTGACCGCCGGCAGCTGTCCTTCGACCCCCTGAACTGGAACGTCCCGCAGCCGGTCAACGTCACCCCTCTGCAGGACGACGACGGCGACGATGAGCGCACCAGGATCACGCTCGCAGCGGCCGGGGCGGAGTTCAACGGCAAGACGGGATCAGTCACTGTCGAGGTCGAGGACGATGAGACGCGCGAAATCGTGGTCTCGACGGATTCGCTTTCAATCAACGAGAGCGGCTCGGGCAGCTTCACCGTGAAACTGGGCAGCCGCCCGACCAACTTTGTGCGGGTTTCACTGGCCCCGGTGGATCACAGCGCCGTGCAGGTCTCACCGTCGGAGCTGGTTTTCTCGCCCAACAACTGGGGGGATGAGCAGACCATTGCGGTGACCGGTCGTCAGGATGAGGACAGGCGCCCCGAGAACACCGAAGTGCGCATCACCGCCAGGGATGCCGGCTACGACGGCGAGAGCGCCGCCGTCAAGGTTCACGTGGTCGACGATGAGGTGGCCGGTCTGGCGCTCTCAATGACCAGCATGGAGATCACCGAGCAGGAGGGGGATGGCGCCTCCAAGACCTTCACGGTGGCGCTCAACAGCCTGCCGAGCGCCCAGGTGACGGTGGGCCTGACGAGCACGGACGACACGGCCGTGACGGTCACCCCGGCACAGCTGACGTTCGACGCCCAGAGCTGGGAGACGCCGCAGCAGGTCACGGTGCAGAGCCGCCAGGACGATGATTCAGTCAACGAGAGCGTGACCATCCTCGCCACAGCCTCAGGTGCGGGTGCCCAGCACGACGGGGCCGTCGGTCGGGTTGAGGTTTCGGTCATTGATGACGACGGCGCCGAATTGCTCCTGTCGGTCAGCGATGAGGACGGGCTGGACGTCAACGAGGGCGGGGTGTCGAACTTCACGCTGCAGCTGGCCACCGTCCCGTCCGCGGAGGTCACGGTGTCGATATCCGGCAGCAATGCGAACCTGATTCGGGTGGCGCCGTCGGTGCTGCGGTTTAATCCGGACAACTGGAACCGTCCGCAGGCGGTGTCCGTCATCGGCGTCGAGGACGAAGACCGCCAGGATCACGATGCGCTCCTGACGCTGTCGGCGAGCGGCGGGGAGTACAGCGACGTCATCAAGGAGCTGGCGCTGAATGTGATAGACAACGATCAGGGCACCACGCTGAAGCGGGAGTCGATGGCCGTCCAGAGCGTCCTCGAGGAGATGGGGCGCGCCCTGCTGGGCAGCTCGGCCGAGGTCATCGGGCGGCGCTTTGACGCCACCGGAATCGGCCGCAAAACCCTGGGGATCGGCAGCCGGGATGTCGAGGTCGGCTCCCAGGGCTCTCTGGGCGAGGCAGTCGTCCGGCTGGTGCAGCACTTCGGAGCGCCGTCCCCGGTCGCCGAGCGCCCAGCCGCGGGCGATCATCTCGGCTGGCTCGGCAGCATTGAGCTGCGGGACGGCAGGCCGAACCGCATTCAGCGGCAGGTTCACAGCGCCTCCGAGCGCGATCCGGTGATCAGCGGCTTCACCTATCCGGTCGAGGGCTTTGGCGATGAGCTGACCGCCTGGGCGCGCTACGACCGCTCCGAGTTCTCCGGCCTGCTGCTGCCGGAGGAGGAGAAGACCCTGCAGGAAAACCTCTCGCAGAAATACGACGGCACGCAGGGCACAGCCTGGCTGGGCTTTGACCAGCGGCTGCAGAACGGCGTGCTGTTCGGGGTGGCGCTGTCGCAGAGCTCGGGCGGCTCGGACTATCGCGTCGACGGCTACCGCGCCTCGATGGACACCCGGCTCACCATCCTGATGCCCTACGTCCAGGTTCCGCTGGGACGCGGGTTTCTGAGGCTGATGCTGGGCTATGGCGGCGGCGATCTGGAGCTGATAGAGACCAGCGGGGTGAAGTCGAGCTCCGATATGGGCATCCAGCTGTTCTCGCTGGGCACCAAGTTCCCGCTGGCGCGCATGGGGCAGAGCACCACGCTGTCGCTGACCGGCAGCGTCGGCAGCAGCGTCATGCAGACCGCGCGCGCCAAGGTCACCGCACTGCGCGAGCTGAGCAGCACCAGCGGCCGGATGACGCTCGGGCTGGAGATCGCGCACGACGGCTTCGGCGATGAATGGAATCTCTCGCCCCGCTTTGGGCTGAACTTCCGCCAGGACACCGGCGATCACTCAGAGGGCAATGGCACCGAGCTGCAGGGTGCGCTCCGGCTGTCGGCTCCCGGGGCCCGGTTCAGCATCGACGCCGGCCTGCGCTGGCTCGGCACGCATGGAAGCGACGAGTACGAGGAGTGGAGCGGCAGTGTCGAGCTGCAGCTGAAGTCCAGGGACAGCGCCGGGCGGGGCCTGACGCTGGCGCTGGGGCCGGAGTGGGGCACGCTGCAGTCCGGGGCGCTCGACGAGGATGAGATCTTCCGCCCCGACCAGGGCTACGGCAGTGGCGCGCGCAGCGGCCCCGACCGCTCGGCGATGCGGGCCCGGGCGGGCTATGGCCTGGACTTCTACGGCGGGCTGCTGACACCCTTCGCCGAGTACAGCCTGCTCGGCGGCGACTACGCCTCCAGCCGGCTGAGGAGCGGCCTGAAATACCAGGGCAGCGAGACCTTTGAGGCGAGGCTGTTCGGCGAGCAGGAAGTCAGCCAGGGTCTCCAGCCCCGCAGCCGCTTCGGAATTGAGCTGAGCAAGCGCTTCTGACCCCGATCGGGCGCTCGGAATTTCCCCGAGACTTCACCGAGATTCCCCTGAAATCTCACCGCCTGCGGGCGCCCGGTCGGCAGGGATTCTGCGGCTATTGCATTGGCATGGAGGCATGGATATAATCCAGCCCGCTAATTACTAAAACAACTCGCTTGATTTAGTTACTGGTTAGGGAGCGTGATCGGACTTGGCCTGATCACGGAACCGCGAAAGCTCATCGGTTTTCTGTGAACACCTGATGAACCCATTCGCAAGAGTTTCACCGCTGATGCCCCTAGCCCAGATGATAAAAAAACGGTCAAATCACAAGACCTCAAAAAGCGGAAAACCCCCTCATCACCCCTTGATTTTTTGCTCGCTGGCGGCTGCGGTGCTGCTGCTGCTCTGTGCCGCCCCGGTGCGGGGGCAGATTGTCAGCAACCCCCTGCACCTGCTGCCCACCCAGGGCACCACCGTCAGCATGGGCTCCATCGACGAGGGCGACAGCACCGATCTGAACATCAGGCTGTCCTCTGAGCCGGACTCCAGCGTCTCGGTCGCCCTGACCATATTCACCGGCAGTGCACCCACCGATGCCTCCGTTGCCGAGCTGGACAACATCAGGCTGGTGTTCACCAGCGACAACTGGGATGACTACCAGACGGTCACGCTCAGCACCAAGGAGACCGACACCCATTACGAGGACAGCAGCCACAGCATTCTGGTCAACCCGCAGACCCTCTCGGGCGGCACCTACAACACGGCGGGTCTCTACCTGTTCTCGATCACCAACAACGACACGCCCGATCTGGTGCTGTCGTCGAACTCGGTGACGCTGCACGAGGGCGGCAGCGGGACTTTCACGGTGGAGCTGGCGGTGCCGCCGACCGGGACTGTGACCGTGAGGCTGTGGCAGGTCGGACTCGTCAACACCGATGTGACGCTGGACACCGACACCGCCGCGGACGGCAACCAGAACACCCTGAGCTTTACCGCCGACAACTGGGACACCGCCCAGACCGTGACGGTGTCGGCGCTCCAGGACGACGACGCCCTGACGGACACCGCCGGCATCAGGCTGGCGGCCTCGGGCGGGGGGTATTTCAGCATCATCGCCAGCCTGTCGGTGTCCGTCGTCGACGGCCATGTCCAGTCCCTGACGATTTCGCCGAACTCGATGACGATCGAGGAGGGCGGCAGCGGGACTTTCACGGTGGCTTTGGCGACCCGGCCGAGCGACGCCGTGACCGTCAGCCTGAACCGCACCGGTGCGGCGGAGTTGGTGCTGGGCGCTTTCTCGCTGAGCTTCACCACCTCGAACTGGAACACGGTGCAGAGCGTGACGGTGAATGCGGCCGAGGACGACGACTCCCAGACGGACCTCGCCGGCATCAGCCTGACGGCCTCGGGCGGCGACTACGGCAGCGTGGCCGCCAGCCTGTCGGTGTCGGTCACCGACAACGACACCCCGGCGCTGGCGCTGTCGGCGCTCTCGCTGTCGCTGAACGAGGGCGGCAGCGGGATATTCACGGTGGCGCTCACGACCCGGCCGAGCGAGGCCGTGACCGTATCGCTGGTGCAGTCCGGAACCGGCAATCCGGACGTGACCTTCAGCCCGTCCTCGCTGAGCTTTGCGGTGTCGAACTGGAGCGTGCCCCAGAACGTCACGGTGAGTGCGGCCGGGGACGACGACGCCCTGACGGACAGCGCCGGGCTCAGCCTGACGGCCTCGGGCGCCGACTACGGCAGCGTGGCCGCCAGCCTGTCGGTGTCGGTCGTCGACAGCGACACGCAGGCGCTGGCGCTGTCGGTGCCCTCGCTGTCGCTGAGCGAGGGCGGCAGCGGGACTTTCACGGTGGCTTTGGCGACCCGGCCGAGCGCCGCTGTGACCGTCAGCCTGAGCGGCTCGGGCTCGGGCGACGTGAGCTTCAGCCCGTCCTCGCTGAGCTTCTCGACCTCGAACTGGGACACGGTGCAGAGCGTGACCGTCAACGCCGCCGGGGACGACGACGCCCTGGGCGACAGCGCCTCGATCAACTTCAGCGCCTCGGGCGGCGACTACGCCGGCACCACCGCCAGGCTGCCGGTGGCGGTGCTCGACAACGACACCCAGGCGCTGGCGCTGTCGGTGCCCTCGCTGTCGCTGGACGAGGGCGGCAGCGGGAGCTTCACGGTGGCGCTGACGACCGAGCCGAGCGACGCCGTGACCGTCAGCCTGACCGGCAGCGGCTCGATCGAAATCAGCCTCAGCCCGGCCTCGCTGAGCTTCTCGACCTCAAACTGGGGCACGGTGCAGAGCGTGGCGGTGACCGTCGGCGAGGACGACGACTCGCTCAGGGACGACGTGGTGATCAACCTCTCGGCCTCGGGCGGGGACTACGGCGACACCACCGGCAGCCTCTCGCTGGTGGTCACCGACAACGACCCGCCCGGGCTGCGGCTCTCGGCGAGCGCACTGTCGGTGGCCGAGGGCAGCGACGGCTCGTTCACCGTGAGGCTGCACACCCAGCCGAGCGAGGACGTCACGCTGACGCTGTCGCAGGCCGGCGCCTCCAACCCGGATGTGACATTCGACACCGACACCGCCGAGGCCGGCAGCCAGAGCACGCTGAGCTTCACGAGCGACAACTGGAACAGCCCGCAGAGCGTCTCGGTCAGCGCCGCCGAGGACGACGACGCCCTGGCCGACGGCGCCCGGATCAGCCTGTCGGCGAGCGGCGGGGAATACGCCGGCGTCACCGGCAGCGTCTCGGTGTCGGTGAGCGAGAACGACACGGCGGCGCTGACGCTCTCGGCGAGCTCGCTGTCGCTGGACGAGGGCGGCAGCGGCTCCTTCACGGTCGTCCTCGACACCCGGCCGAGCGGTCCGGTGACGGTCAGCCTGGCCAAGGTCGGCTACGGCGATGTGGAGCTGGATCAGTCCGTGCTGATCTTCACCGGCGCCAATTGGAGCACCGCCCACACCGTCATGGTGCGCGCCTCCCAGGATGACGATGCCGCCGACGACAGCGCCACGGTCAGCCTCACGGCCGCCGGCGGGGAGTACGACGGGCTCACCGGCAGCGTCTCGATCGCGGTGACCGACGACGACACGGCGGCGCTGACGCTCTCGGCGAGCTCGCTGTCGCTCAACGAGGGCGCCAGCGGAACCTTCACGGTGGTGCTCGACACCCGGCCGAGCGCCGACGTCACCGTGTCCCTGGTGCAGCCCGGCACCGGCAATTCCGATGTCAGCATCAGCCCCTCGTCGCTGAGCTTCACGACCGACAGCTGGAACCGGGTGCAGACGGTGGTGGTGGGTGCGGCCGAGGACGACGACGCCCAGAACGACTCGGGGAGCATCAGCCTGACGGCCGCGGGCGGGGACTACGCCGGCAAGACCGGCAGCCTGTCGGTGAACGTCGACGACAACGACCGGCCCGGGCTGACGCTCTCGGTGTTCTCGCTGACGCTCAACGAGGGCGGCAGCCAGACCTTCACGGCGGTGCTCGACACCCGCCCCAGCGGCAGCGTGTCGGTCGCCCTGACCCGCACCGGCGCCACCGGGGTGATGCTCGGCAGCAGCATGCTGACCTTCACCGACTCGAACTGGAACAGCCCGCAGAGCATCACGGTCAGCGCCGCCGAGGACGACAACGGCATCTCCGACTCGGCGACCATCACCCTGACGGCCTCGGGCGGCGGCTACAACGGCGTGGCCGGGGCGCTGGCGGTGTCGGTGCTGGACAACGACACGCCCAGGCTGGTGCTGTCCGAGAGCTCGCTCTCGGTCGATGAGGGCGGCTCGGCGAGCTTCACGGTGCGGCTCAACACCAGGCCCAGCGAGGGCGTGACGGTCAGCCTGTCGCTCAGCGGCGACGGCGATGTGACGCTCAGTGCGGCCTCGCTGAGCATCACGACCGTCAGCTGGGGGACGCCGCAGAGCGTCACGGTCAGCGCCGCCGAGGACGACGACGGCTTTGCCGACAGCGCCAAGATCTCGCTGACGGTCTCGGGCGGCGGCTATGGCAGCGTGTCTGAGAGCGTCTCGGTGCTGGTGCGGGACAACGACACGGCCGCCCTGGGGGTGTCCGCGGCCGCACTGACGGTGGCCGAGGGCGACAGCGAGACCTTCACGGTGCGGCTCAGCACGAGGCCCAGCGATGAGGTGACGGTCAGCCTGGTGCGCAGCGGCTCGAGCGACGTGACGCTGGGGTCGGAATCGCTGAGCTTCACGACCTCAAACTGGGCCACCGAGCAGAGCGTGACCGTCAGCGCCGCCGAGGACTCCAACGGCCTCGGCGAGACCGCACAGATCGCCCTGACGGCCTCGGGCGGCGGCTACGCCGGCGTGTCGGGGCAGGTCTCGGTGTCGGTCACCGACAACGACTCGCCGGCGCTGACGCTCTCGGCGAGCTCGCTGACGGCGGGCGAGGGCGGCAGCGCCACCTTCACGGCGGTGCTCGACACCCGGCCGAGCGGCGCCGTGACGATCAACCTGGCCAGCATCGGCTCGGGCGATGTGACGCTGGATCAGTCGGCGCTGATCTTCACGATCTCCAACTGGGACACCCCGCAGACGGTGACGGTGCGGGCCGCCGAGGACGACGACGCCATCGTCGATGCGGCCAGCATCACCCTGACGGCCGTCGGCGGCGGCTACGGCGGCATCACCGCCAGCCTGTCGGTGAGCGTCACCGAGAACGACGCGGCGGGACTGGCGCTCTCGGAGACCTCGCTGACGCCGGCCGAGGGCGGCAGCGAGACCTTCACGGTGGCGCTGGCGGCCCAGCCTGGGGCGGCGGTGACCGTGTCGCTGACCCAGTCGGGCGCCAGCAACCGGGACATCGGCATCGCCCCGACCTCGCTGGTGTTCACGCCCTCGAACTGGAGCACGGTGCGCAGCGTGACGGTCAGCGCCGCCGAGGACGACGACGCCCTCGACGAGCGCGCCACCATCTCGCTGAGCGCCGCCGGCGGGGGCTATGGCAGTGCGAGCGGCAGCGTGTCGGTGTCGGTGGACGACGACGACACAGTCGGGCTGAGCCTCTCCAGCGGCCTGCTCAGCCTCGACGAGGGCGCCGGCGGGAGCTTCACGGTGGCGCTGGCCACGCGGCCCAGCGCCGCTGTCAGCGTCAGCCTGACCCGCAACGGCTCGGCGGAGGTGGGGCTCAGCCGCTACGCCCTGAGCTTCACGCAGGGCAACTGGAGCACGCCCCAGAGCGTGACGGTCAGCGTCGGCGAGGACGAGGACGGCTTTGCCGACAGCGCGGTCATCCCGCTGACGGCAACGGGCGGGGACTATGCAGGCATCAGCGCCAGCGTGTCGGTGGCGGTGGCGGACAACGACCCGACGGCGCTGTCGCTGTCGGCGGGCGCGCTGTCGGTGACCGAGGGCGACAGGGCGATGCTGACCGTGGCGCTGGGCACGCGGCCGAGCGAGGCGGTCGCGGTCGAGCTGACGCTCACCGGTTCGGACGATGTCACGCTGGGTTCGACCTCGCTGGACTTCACGACCTCCAACTGGGCCACCATCCGAACCATCGAGGTCATCGCGGCCGAGGACGACGACACCCAGGTCGACACCGCGCAGATCAGCCTGACGGCCTCGGGCGGCGATTACGCGGGCATCGCCAGCACCGTCGAGGTCACCGTGGTCGACAACGACGCCCCGGGGCTGGCGCTGTCGACGCCCGTGCTGAATGTCGTCGAGGGCGCCGACAGCGCCTTTACGCTGGCGCTGACCAGCCAGCCGGGCGGCGCCGTGACGGTCAGCCTGACGCACACCGGCTCCGATGACGTCACGCTCGGTGCGACCTCGCTGGACTTCACGGCGAGCGACTGGGACACGCCCCAGAGCGTCACGGTCAGCGCCGCCGAGGACGACGACGCCCTGGCGGACGCCGCCGCAGTCAGCCTGGCGGCGCTGGGCGGCGGCTATGACGGGGTCGGCGGCGGCATCGAGATCCAGGTGGCCGAAAACGACACGGCGGCGCTGACGCTGTCGGCGAGCGCGCTGACGCTGAACGAGGGCGCCGGCGGGAGCTTCACGGTGGCGCTGGCCACCCTGCCGAGCGACACGGTGACCGTCACGCTGGCGCTGACCGGCGACGCCGACGTCAGCTTTGACAGCCCCTCGCTGGTGTTCACGACCTCCGACTGGGACACCGCCCAGACCGTCATGGTCAGCGCCGCCGAGGACGACGACGCCCTGGCGGACAGCGCGGCGATCAGCCTGTCGTCCTCGGGCGGCAGCTACGGCGGGGTCAGCGGCCGCGTCACGGTCTCGGTGAGCGACAACGACACGCCCGGGCTGGGGCTCTCGGCGGCGAGCCTGAATCTCAGCGAGGGCGGCAGTGCGACCTTCACGGTGGCGCTGGGGACGCGGCCCAGCGATGCGGTCAGCGTGTCGCTGTCGCAGTCCGGCAGCGCCAACCCCGATGTCAGCCTGAGCCCGGCCTCGCTGAGCTTCAGCCTCTCCAACTGGAACGTGCCGCAGACGGTGACGGTGAGCGCGGTCGAGGACGCCGACACCCAGGCCGACAGCGCGACGCTGGCGCTGGCGGCCTCGGGCGGGGGCTATGGCAGCGCCAGCGGCAGCGTGTCGGTTT
>MEIF01000139.1 GCA_001750645.1 Gammaproteobacteria bacterium AqS3 | reverse complement strand
GAAACTGGTTCTAATTTGGAGTATCCAGCAGGAAACAGCGCAGCAGAAATTCGCAGCGGCCAAAGTTTCACTATCCCAGGCAGCAACATCAAGGTCTGCGCTGAGAGACTGGCAGCGGGACTCCGGCTACGCAGCCTGCCCCGACAACTCGGTCGAGGCCAACTATCCGCTTGACCAAAATAATGCTGCGGTGACGCTGGTTTTCGCAGACAAGCTCGCCCCCGGCCTGAGGAGTGTTCCGACAAGGCTTACGGTGAATGAGGGGGAAACCGGCCAGTTCAGCATCAGGCTGACCACCTCGCCCGAGAAAAACACCAACGACCCCGATGTGACGGTGACCATTGCCCAGCCGTCGCTGTCCAGCGGGGTGGTAATCGACACCGACAGCAGCACAAACGGCAACCAGAACACCCTGACCTTCACCGGCGACAACTGGCATACGGGGCAGACGGTATACGTCAGCACGGCAAAGGACAGCGATTACACCGACGCCCGCCTGACCCTAAGCCTGTCGGCCTCGGGCGGCGGCTCGGACGACGACTACAGCTACGCCGGGGTCAGCGGCAGCATCTCGCTCACCGTGCGGGACACAGATGACGACGACCGCCCCTACGTCACCTACGACAGAAAGGCGCTGCGCGAGAACTCGGGCGACGAGCTGGAAGTGCGCGTCCACCCCAATTGGGGCGCCTTTGACAGCGCCCCGACCGCCCTGTCGATCACCGATGTCAAGGGCAGCGTGCGCTGGGAAGTCTCGAACCCCGACAACACCGGCGCCGGCAGCCAGAACGGCACTGCCGCCAACACCAGCCTGCCGACACTCATCGGCGCCGGCGGCAACCCGCATCACTACCTGATCAAGTTCACCGCCGAGGACGACTCCGACACCGCCAACACCGACGATGCCGGGGCCAAGTTCGCCATTGTTTCGGGGACGGGTTCGTCGGCAGTCAGTCAGGAATTCGATCTGAGATTCAAGGTCTATGACAACGATGAGGGGGCGCCGGCGGCGATTGTCGTGTCCTCCGAGCGGGTTGAGCTCGTGGAGGGACAGACGGCAAATCTCACCATACGTTTGGGTGGGCGACCGGAACACGGATCCGGGATTGGAATTACAATAAGCGGCGTGTCTTCAGACGAGGACGTTGCAACATTTGAGTTTCCTGACGGGGGGAACAATAAATCAAACATAACAACTAATTGGGCTGATTCCGGTGGTCACGTTGCTAATCTTCAAATCACCGCAGTGGCCGACGACGACTCGTCGGTACCTCGCGAGGCCACCATCACACTGACAACAACACCGCAAATAGGCAATGTATACCCGGGCGTCACTCAGACCATCACCGTCGTTGTCAACAAAGCCCCCGCCGGCTTCAACCCCAGCGCGCCGGCCCGCATTTCTGCAACAGAGGGCTCGGTCGTGGCCCGCAGCATCGCCCTGAGGAGGCGGCCCGACACCGCCGTGACGGTGGCGCTGGCCTCGACCAACTCCGACGTGACCTTTGCCTCGGACGCCGCCGGCAATACCGCCATCACCGAGCTGAGCTTCACGACCAGCAACTGGAACACCGCCCAGACCTTCTACACCGTCCTGGGCACCGATGCCGACACCGACAACGACAGCGCCACCGTCACGCTGACGGCCTCGGGCGGGATCTTCGCCGATGTCTCGACCCGCTACGCCGTCAGCATCGTCGACACCTCCTCCCCGGCCGTTGTCCCGTCCCGCTCGCCGGTGGTGCTGGACGAGAACGGCAGGATGGCGAGAGTGGGGGTGAGGCTGTCGGAGGCGGTGTCATGCTGTAGCGGCTCTCAAGTCTCTGCTGACTTTGACGTCACCTCATCCGACACAAGTGTGTTTACCGTAAGCCCGAGCAGTTTGAGGTTTGATCCTAACAACAACAACGGCAAAGGTTGGAACAATGACCAAATCCTGACCATCACTCCGGTGAATGACAGCACATTCACCAGCACCATCAAGAACGCCACGATAAACATCGCAATTGATGCAACACCGGGCCTAGCGACAAATTACGACGGGCTTGCCCTAACCATCCCCGTCCAGATCAGGGACGACGAGCCTCCGCCGCTGGTGCTTTCCAGCACATCGCTGACCGTGGACGAGGGCGACGACAAGGAATTCACGGTCAGGCTGCAGAGCCGGCCCCTGACAAACGTGACGGTGGTTCTGGCAAAGGCCAGCACATTCAGCGACGACGTGAGCTTTGACACCGATGCCGGCACCACCGGCGACCAGGACACCCTGACCTTCACCACCGACAACTGGAGCACCGCCCAGACCGTGACGGTCAGCGCCGCCGAGGACGACGGCGGCGACAACGACACGGCGACCATCAACCTGACGGCTGCGGGCAGCGGCTACGCCAGCACCGCCGGCAGCGTGTCGGTGACGGTGGACGACGACGAAGGCTTTGAGCTCTCCGTGGACAGCCTGACCGTCGCCGAGGCCGACGAGGCGACCTTCACGGTCAGGCTGACCAGCGAGCCCTCGGATGACGTCACGGTGACGCTGGCGCAGCCGAGCGCCAGCGCCAACTCCGACGTGACGATCGACACCGACACCGGAACGGACGGCGACCAGAACGAGCTGACCTTCACGACGACAAACTGGAACGTCACCCAGACCGTGACGGTGCGCGCCGCCGATGACGGCGATGCCATCAATGACATGGCGACGATAAACGTGACGGCCGAGGACGGCGGCTATGACAGCGTCGAGGACAGCCTGACGGTCAGCGTCACCGATGACAACTCGATCGCACTGGTGGTGTCCGAGACCAGCCTGGAAATGATCAAGGAGGGCGAAAGCACCACCTTCACGGTTGCGCTGGACTCCGAGCCGACGTCGAGCGTCACGGTGACGCTGACCCAGCCGGCTGACGACGTCCCCGCCAACGACGATGTGACGTTCGACACCGACGGCGACGACAGCAACGGCAACCAGCCCGCCCTGACCTTCACGACCGGCAACTGGAGCACCGCCCAGACCGTCACGGTCA
>MEIF01000138.1 GCA_001750645.1 Gammaproteobacteria bacterium AqS3 | reverse complement strand
ATCGGTCAGGGTCAGATGTCCGATGGAACGCTGCGGCTGATCGGGCTGTCGTGGGCTCTGCTGGAAAACAGTTCGGTGCTGCTGCTTGAGGAGCCTGAAGAGTCGCTGCACTCCGAAGTGGTTTCGGTCTTGACTTGGCTTTTGCATGCAGGGCGGGCAGGACAAAAAAGACGCAAGCAGATTTTTGCCGGCACGCACAGTCCCGAACTTTTGTCGGATGAGGGCATTGATGCGAGCGAGATCCTGGAATTAACCCCTCTGAACCATTCGGGCAAGGGAACAAGAATATGCTCTGTGGCGGACTGGCCGGATATTGAATTCTGGCTGGAAATTGACGAGCATGTCGGTTCGGTCGTCACCCAGAATACTGCACCCAAAAACAGCCTGCACCTTGCTGCTGAATTTCAGGATTGATCCTGATGAGGGTCAATGTTCGGTTGTTTGTGGAGGACCGGCTGACTCGGGTCGTTTTAGAGAAGATCCTTCAGCAGATGGATCGAGATTATTCGATTATTCGATTTGTTTATTGGGATAAGAACACCATTCAAAGAAAAGTGCCTGACTTGAATCACTCGGCCAAAGAAAACCTGCTGTATTTGGTGGTGACGGATCAGGACACGCCGGACAACTGTCCTGCGGGCGCCATCGAAAACCTGGGCGCTCCGCTGTCACCCAATCTGCTCTACCGATTTGCCGTGATGGAGATCGAGGCCTGGGTCTTGGCCGACCGGGAGAATTTCGCCGAATATTTTTCAGTCAGCATTCGCTCTGTGTCTCAATTGCCAGATGAAATTTCAAAGCCCAAAGAGGCATTGGTGGCAATGGTGAGAAAATCCAGTTCAAAGAATATTCGCGATAGTTTTATTCCAAATCGCGCCAAACCCATATCCAGTGCGGGGCTGAATTACAACGATATATTGTCGGACTTTGTCAAGCAACGATGGAACGTCGACAATGCACAAAAATACTCCCCCAGCCTGAGGCGCACCTATCAGCGTTTGCAAAACTATCGACTGCCGGACGCTTGAGTCATGTCAGAAGAAAGTCGAAAACTCATCATCAATGGACTGGGCGAAATGTCGGGGGCGTTTCAAGCTCTGCCTGACTCAGAGACAATCCAACAGGATGGGCTTGCTGTTAAAATCGTGGACGACCGGGGCATTGAAAGCCTCAGAATCCTCGAGCCTTCTCAGGGGTAGACATGTACATCTACATCAGCAGGGTGCAGCTCAAGAACTGGCGCAATTTCGTCGATGTCGATGTGCCGCTGTGCCCGCGCCAGTTTCTGGTCGGCCCCAATGCCTCGGGCAAGTCCAATTTTCTCGATGTATTTCGTTTTCTTCACGACATTGCCAAGCCCGATGGCGGCGGCCTTCAGAGAGCAGTCAGCAAACGCGGCGGTCTGTCGAAAATACGCAGCTTTCACGCGCGCAATAAATCGGCGGAGGTGTTCATCCGCATTGACCTGTCCGACTTTGATCGGGAGTGGTCGAAAAAGGGCAGAGGCAAACCGCCCGAGTGGAGCTATGAAATCGGCATCAGGACCGAAAGGCCCCGGTCGGGCGCTGTGGCGGTTTCGCATGAGGCGGTCTACAGAAACGGCAGGAAAATAATGCAGCGCCCGGACAGGCAGGACGAAAAAGATCCGGAGCGTTTGAGGCAGACTTATATGGAGCACATTGGCAGCAATGAGAAATTCAGGGAAATCTCGAAATTTTTCAGCGGGATTTCATACATGGACCTGCTTCCGCAGCTGCTGCGCCACTCGGCGGAAATTCAGGGGAAGCTGGTCGAGGATGACCCCTTTGGCCAGAACCTGGCGCAGCGCATGCAGAAAACCCATAAAAAAACATTGGAAACCCGCCTGAGAAAAATCAGCGGCGTGATCCGAATTGTCTCGCCCGGTCTGGATGACATCCGTCCCGAGCCGGATGGCTGCGGCGGATATCAACTCACCGCCAGCTGCGATAACGGCCGATCCGGAAACATCAGGATCGGTCAGGGTCAGATGTCCGATGGAACGCTTCGAATGATCGGGCTGTCGTGGGCTCTGCTGGAAAACAGTTCGGTGCTGCTGCTTGAGGCGCCTGAAGAGTCGCTGCACTCCGAAGTGGTCCGCATTCTGACCTGGCTTTTATATGCAGGGCAGATGAGACAAAAAACGCGCAAGCAGATTTTTGCCGGCACGCACAGTCCCGGACTTTTGTCGGATGAGGGCATTGATGCGAGCGAGATTCTGGTGTTGACCCCTTCGAAGCATTCAGGCGGGGGAACAAGAATTTATCCGGCTGCGGATTGGTCAGATATCGAAATCCTGCTGGAAATTGGCGAACCTGTCGGTTCGATAGTGACCCAGACCACAAGACCCAAGAATCATCTGCATTTTACTTTTGCACTTGACGATTGATTCTGATGGGAATCGACGTCCGTCTGTTTGTTGAGGATCAACTGACCGCAGCAGTGGCGGAGAAGGCGCTCTTGGAAGCTGATCGGGCATATTCAGTTCTCCAACTTGTTTTTTGGCACAAAGACACCATTCGAAAAAAGGTGACTGACCTGAATCACTCGGCAAAGGAAAACCTGCTGTATCTGGTGGTGACGGATCAGGACACGCCGGACAACTGTCCAGCCGGGGCCGTTGAAAGCCTGGGCGCTCCGCTGTCCCCCAACCTGCTTTACCGCTTTGCCGTGATGGAGGTCGAGTCCTGGATCATGGCCGACCGGGAGAATTTCGCCGAGTTTTTCTCGGTCAGAATCAACGAGGTGCCCCAGCATCCTGACGAAGTGAGCAACCCCAAGGAGCATCTGGCCGGGCTGATCAGAAAATCTGGATCAAAAGGCATTCATCAAGCGGGCAGGGGTTATGGCCTGACTTTGGGCAAATTCGTCAGCAATTGCTGGAACGTCAGCAACGCGCAAAAACACTCCCCCAGCCTGAAGCGCACCTGTCAGCGCTTGCAGACATTCCGATTGAAGCGAGTCTGAATATGCCG
>MEIF01000137.1 GCA_001750645.1 Gammaproteobacteria bacterium AqS3 | reverse complement strand
GTGCGATGTGCGATGGCTGTTTCCGGCTGGACGGGCGGGGCGCTCGCCGCATCGAGCGTGCCGGTCTCAGGGGGGGGCAGAAACCGGCCCCCGCCCGCCGAAACCGCCTCAATGCGCATACCCCCTGAATATAATCCGCGCTGCCTGAAAAAGGACGTTCCGGTCAGAAAACGGGAAGCGATGTGATCGGAATGGCGGCAAACCTGAATATTGACTCCAGACGTATCGGCGGCCTCGGTTGAGACAGAGTCCTGATTGCCCCCCGCTCCAGATCGCGCACCGCTTTTTTGCGGGGCTCTCGCCCCGGGTTCAGGCGCTGAGATCGGCCCTGCGGCCGACCGGCCGGCCGCCAGGAAAGCCCGGCACAATCCTCGCCGCCGTCGCGGCTGCCGCGGTGCTCGCCGCCCTCGCCGGTCAATCCCCCGCAGTGTCGGCCCAGCAGCGGCCGGCGCATGAATGCACCGCCTTTGACAGCGCCTCAAACACCATCGTCAACTCCTGCGGCGAGCAGGTCCATTACGAGGGCCTGAGATTCTTTGCCGGCAACTGCCGAACCACCTCGGGCCGCATCGACGCGGGAAAGGCTCTGGAAGACCACCACACCGGCAGGGTGTGCGTCCAGTACTCCGACGCCGACACCCAGAGAGACTCCGGGTATGAGGCCTGCCCCAGCCCCGCCACCTTTTCGTCCCGCGTCTGCCGGGAGACCATGCAGGTTCACGCCGCCGCACTGCTGCCGGCGCTGAGGCTTTCGCCGGCCTCCCTGACTGTCAGCGAGGGCAGCAGCAGGACCTTTGCGGTGGCGCTGACGCGGCAGCCCACGGCTCAGGTCACGGTGACGCTGATGCAGCCCGCCAACACCCATGTGACGGTCGATGCCGATCTGAATGCTGCGGGCAACCAGACCGAGCTGATTTTCACGACCTCGAACTGGGGCACGGCCCGCACCGTCACGGTGAGCGCGGCCGGGGACGACGACGGCGCCGACGGCAGGGCGACGATTGACATGACGGCCGCAGGCGGCAACTACGCCGGCTTCACCGCCAGCGTGTCGGTGGAGGTGTCCGATGACGATCCTCAGGGGCTGATCCTCGCACCGGAGCGCCTCGCCGTCGACGAGGGCGACGACGCCAGCTTCACGGTCAGGCTCGCGACGCGGCCGACCGGGAACGTCACGGTGACCCTGACCCAGCCGTCCAACACTGATGTCACGCTCGACACCGACAGCGCCGCGGCCGGCAACCAGACCGAGCTGACCTTCACGGATGCGGACTGGAGCACGGTGCAGAGCGTCGCCGTGAATGTCGCCGAGGATGCCGATGCCGCCGATGAGCGCGCGACCATCGGCCTGAGCGCCTCGGGTGCGGACTACGCCGGCGTCACCGGCAGCGTGGCGGTGGCGGTGACCGACATCGACATCGGGCTGTCGCTGTCGACGACGTCGCTGAGCGTCGCCGAGGACGACAGCGCCACCTTCACGGTGGCGCTGAGAACCCAGCCCTCGGCGGCGGTCATGGTGGCACTGTCCCAGCCGACCGGCAGCGCCAACTCCGAAGTGGACTTCAGCCCAGCCTCGCTGGACTTCACGACCTCAAACTGGAACACCCCCCAGACCGTCACGGTGCGCGCCGCCGATGACGCCGACCAGGACGACGACTCCGCCACCATCAGCCTGGCGGCGGCGGGCGGCGACTACGCCGGCGTCACCGGCAGCGTGGCGGTGGATGTGGCCGATGACGACATCGGCCTGTCGCTGTCGACGACGTCGCTGAGCCTGGACGAGGGCGACAGCGCCGAGGTGACGATCATGCTGAGAGGCCGACCCTCATCGACGGTCACGGTGAGGCTGACGCAGCCCGCCAACACCGATGTCACCGTCGACAGCGATTCCGGTTCGGGCGGCAACCAGACCCGCATGCTGTTCACCACCTCGAACTGGGAGAGGGCGCAGACCTTCTCGGTGCGCGCCGCCGAGGATGCGGATTCTGCGGATGATGTCGCGACCGTCAGCCTGAGGGCATCGGGCGGCGGCTACGACAACATCAGGGCCAGCCTCGATGTGATGGTCGACGATGACGACGCCCCGGGGCTGATCCTCGCACCGGCGGCGCTGGTCGTTGACGAGGGCGAGAGCGGCGCCTTCACTGTGGCGCTGGCGACGCCGCCCTCGGAGGCGGTCACGGTGGCGCTGGTGCGGGGCGGCGCCGCGGCCAGCGCCGACATCAGCTTCACCCCCTCGTCGCTGACCTTCACCGACGACAACTGGGACACCCTGCGCACCGTCACGGTGACGGCCGCCGAGGACGCCGACAACACCGCCGACAGTGCCACCATCAGCCTGACGGCATCGGGCGGGAACTACGCCGGCATCACGGCGCACCTGGCGGTCACGACCAGCGACGATGAGGCGGTCGGGCTGACCCTGTCGGCCACCGAACTGACCCTCGACGAGGGCGGCTCGGGGAGCTTCACCGTGCGGCTGGCGGCGGCACCGGGCGGCGCTCGAACGGTGACGCTGAGCTCGGACAACGATGATGTCACCCTCAGCCCGACCTCGCTGAGCTTCGCCGCCGGCGGCGACAACGAGCCCCGCACCGTGACGGTCAGCGTGGCTCAGGATGACGACAGGGAGGTCGACAGCGCCACCATCACCCTCACCGGCGCCGGCATCGCCGCCGGTGTTGAGCTGGCGGTGACGGTGGCCGACGACGACGCCCAGGCCCGGCCGGAGGAGGAGCGCGAGGGTGCGGCGCTGCAGCTGGCCCTGATCGCCGGCAATCTGACCTCTGTGACCGGCGACATCATCAGCCGGCGCTTTGACTCCCCGCGCGGGGAGCGCTCGGCAACCGTGGACGGGCAGCAGATCGCCCTGGGGGGCTCGCTCGCTCGCGATCTGGCTGCGGGCTTTGCCGAGCGCGCCGGGGCGGGGGCCGCCCCGCGGGAGCGCTTCGCCGAGCAGCGCTTCGGCGCCGAGCGCCACAGCGCCGACTGGCTCGGCGGCA
>MEIF01000136.1 GCA_001750645.1 Gammaproteobacteria bacterium AqS3 | reverse complement strand
TTCCAAATGGTGTTGTTGCCGGGAAGGCTGACCGCCGTTCCGCCGTACTCCGATTCGGACAATTCGAAATGTCCGGCTTTGGCGGCTGGTTGGATGTAGTGTGGCGTTGCGCCGCTTTGATGCCAGTTGTTATCGGTGACATCTACATACACCTCATCATAAAGTCCGACGGCGTTTCGATCTCGCTCATCTCGAACGGAGAATGTATTTGCAACCGTTTCTCGAGTGATGCGTATCTTCCGGCGTGGCCAACTGATTTGCGCCATTCCCTACCATCCCCGCGCCGGTTCGCGATCGTCGAAATCATCGAAATCGTCTTCGTCCATCAGATGCCTCCTCGGATTGCCCGTCGGAATCCGCCGGGTCGATCGGCTTCTTCGCCGACCCGCGCTTGCGCGGCTTCGACGATCGATGGTGTGGCGGCCGCCAATGCCGCCCGCACGCCGGGTCCGTCGGTCGATGAGATATTGTAGTTGATCACCGTAGACCCCCGCGATCCGCCCCCCAGCGCGGCTGAAAGTCGCTCGTTACTATACACCATTCCGGGCTTGTTGAAATCAACCAATTCAGGCCCCCGCTCGCCGACCAATGTCAGCCCGCGTGCCATCCCCCCGTCGGCGCGCGCGGTGAACAGACTGCCGAAAAACGCGTCTGTCCCTTTCGATAACCAATCCGCCGCCGGCTCCACCAAACTGCGCTGCATGATCGCGTCCAACAATCCGCGTAGCGTGTCTTTGAAATTGCTCTCGCCTTCGATGAATGAATGGATCATGCTTTGAAACGATTGGTTCAGTTCTTCGACCGACGGGCGCAAATCGGCGAACGGCTGGAGCAAATCGGACACGGACGAAGTTGAAGTTCCGCTCGTCCCGCTCGTTCCCCATCCGGTCGGGTAGGTGGTGGCCGCCGCCGGTTTGGATTCCGCCGCGGGCATCGGCATCGCGATTCCGGCTTGCATCCCGCCCGGATCGGCGAGCCATTTGGGCATCGGGGCGGCCATTGCCGATCCGATTCCCGCGACCATCGACGACGCTTTCATGTCGTTGATGATTTGCTCGGTCACCGGCTGATATTTTTGCTTGACGCTCATGCCGCTCATCGCCGCGCCGTCCAAGCCTTCCAACGGATCGACCTGCGGGGCTTTCGGCGTTTCCGGTGCAGGGGGCGTTTCCGGCAGCACCCGTCTCGGCGGACCCGGCGTCTGCGGGGTATCCGCCCGGCCGTTTTGAACGGGGCGACCGGCGTCATCGAGATCCGGTATTATTTTCGGGTCTTTGTTCCACCAACCGTGGATCGCCTTGACCGTCTCGGCGATGATTAGAATGGCATCTTTGATGTCGGTGAACGCGTCGATCATGCCTTGCGCGGCTTCGGGGCTTTTTTTCAACTCGAGCAGCCAATCATTGAATTTTTCGATCATTTCAGTCAACGGCTCGGACATGTTGGACATGATTTTCCGAACGGCGTCTTTGATATTTCTGCCCGTGAAAGTAAATTGTTGCCCCAATTCTTTGTTTTTGACGTGTTCTTCGGCTGTCATTGTCAGATGCTGGGCGTAATGATCCATCGATTTCTCGAGATCGCCGAATTCCTTCGCCGCGTTGACCAGCGTAATACCCATTTTCCGGCCTTGCAACCCCAGCCCCAAGTCGAACAACGCAGCGATTTCTTCCGCGCCGAGTTTCGCTTTGACCGACAAATCGACCATGTTTTGCAAAACATCGATCGGCGTCTTGGATTTGTCTTTGACTGTTTTATACAATTCCATGCCGAGGTCAGGAAACTTTTCCATCACGCCTTCGATGCCGCTGAAAAATGTTCCTCGGTCCAACAGGCGCATCTCGCCGATCCGCTTGGAAAACCGGCGGGTGGCACTGGTCGCTTCTTCAAGAGCCATGCCGTCGCCGGCGAGCACTTCCCGAAGTTTTTCGAATTGCGTGATCCCGATTCCCGCCACGCGTGATGCTTCGACCAACGCGGACGAATACTCCACCGTGCGATGCACCATCGCGCCGATTCCCCCCGCACCGAGCGCCGTCCCGATCAACGCTTTGACATTGAACGCTTTCTTCAAAACGCTGCCGATGCCTTTGAATTTCTCTTTGGCCTTTTTGGCGAACTTGCTCAGCACGCTTTCGTTTTTATAGACTTCTTTCGTGAACTCCGCGCTTTTCGCGACGAAGTGCATCTTCACCGAGCCTAGGGAATGGGAACTCCCTCTAGCGGCCACGTTTCTTCACCATCGCGTCCACCACAGACGCGGCTACCGCCCGCTGCCGTTTCATCATCATCTCTTTCTTATCGACGGGCTTTTCGTTTGTGATTTCGGTAAACCACGGGAGTAACCGGCCAATCGGCAACGACTGGCCGCCCAACGCTCCAGACACGATTTGTATAAGTTGCGCTAGTAGGAGTTGGGTTCGGACCTCTGTAGGCCCCCGTATACAATATTCTAGCCATTCTTCGCAAGTCTCCGTTGGCATTTCCAAGAATTCGGAAACATCTTTGCATCCCGACGCGGCGGTGGCGATCAAATACCGCATCGGGGGATTATCGCCCCCGCTTGCCGCCGCCCTTCGAAGTGATGTTTCCTTCGTGTTTGTACTTTTCGATATTCAACAATCCGCTTAGCCCGAACAACTGGGCGCATCTTCGCACCAAGTTGCCATCTCGCCCGCCGGACTCTCTGACCAACATGATCACTTCGTCTTCCGTGATCGTGTCGGACGAGTCATCGATACACTTGCCGACGATCATGATGTCGATCGAGTCCATGTTCATGACGATCTTGCCGGGGTCTTTCTCTTTTTCCATCGATGCGATGGCTTCGATGATCTCTGCCTTGTCTTTGCCAATGGGATATTTCAAAGGAACGGGAATGATTGCATCATCACCGATTTCCACGTTGATCGTCCCTGCATTTTTATTTTTTCGATTGCGTAAATCATCGAGCCAACTCATCGAATTCTCCGATTATGTCGAACGCAATGCCGCAGTGATAATCGTAGGTGCAGGCAACGGCT
>MEIF01000135.1 GCA_001750645.1 Gammaproteobacteria bacterium AqS3 | reverse complement strand
GACTTCATCGACGACGACGACCCCGCCGGCTATGTCATCGAGGCGGATCGGGTCTCGCTGGGCTTCCGGGACGGGATGACGTTCGCCGCCCCGGTGAGCATCGGTGCACTGCACGCCAATGCGGCGACCTACGATGCCCTGAACCTGAGGTGGGTCGGGGTCGGAGATGTCCTGTTTCAGAACCGCCTGAACATCATCCAGACCTTCGGCGGCCACGGGCGGACGGTTGAGGTCACCGTGGACAACCCGACGCTGCATCTGGGAACGGTCCTGGCCGAGAGCAGCGTGCTGATCGACGCCAAGAGGGGCAGCATCGTGCAGATCGACGGGGGCTCGCTCAGCGCCCCCCATGCGGAGCTGCTCGCATCGGACGGCGACATCTCGCTGAGGAGCGGCGCCCTGGAGGCGGGGACGCTGTCGCTGCA
Organism: Gammaproteobacteria bacterium AqS3; assembly: GCA_001750645.1. Classification (GTDB taxonomy): domain Bacteria; phylum Pseudomonadota; class Gammaproteobacteria; order MEIF01; family AqS3; genus AqS3. The sequence continues at coordinate 2,631 of MEIF01000135.1, read as the reverse complement.
CGCATCGGGCGATGTGCTGGCGGACCACTCGGCCAACCGGATCAACACCATCGCCCTGCTGACTGCCGAGAATGCGGTGATCCACGACTCCGACGACGACCTGACGCTCCAGACCGCGCTGATCGGCGAGGGGCTGACGCTGATGGCAACCGGTCTGTCCGGTGTCATCACCGGCGCTGGGGGGACGATCTCGGCGGGCTCCTCGGCGCTGATCAGCGCCGAGGGCATCAAGCTCGACAGCGGGACGGTGTCTCTGAGGCTGCTCAGCGCCACGGTCTCTGGGGATCTGAGCCTGACAAACGCCGGTGCGCTGACGCTGAGCGCACTCGGCGACATGAGCGGCACTTTGGGCGTCTCGGCCGACGGCGACCTGGGCTTCAATGCGAATCACATCTCCGTCGGCGGGGGGTTCACGCTGCGCACCGGTTCCGACAGCGACGATGATCTGACGCTGTCGGGCCACCTGACCGGCGCCGGGACGGCGACGCTGACGGCCGGCGGCGGGGTCTCGGGCCACCATATTCGCATCTCGGGCTTCACCGATCTCTCGGTCAGCGCCGGCAGCCGCGTCGATCTGGCGGGCTTCGCCGGCACGCACCACCTGTGGGCGCCGACGGTGAGCCTGAGCGCCGCACAGGACATCACGCTGGGAACGGCGACGGTGACCCAGACCTTATACATCCGCGTCGGCCGGGATGTGGTTCACGACCCCAGGCCGAAGCCGGTGGATGTGGAGGCGGTGCACGAGGAAAACATGCGGGTTCGGTTCGTGGATCTCAGCGCCGGGCGGAACGTCGGCGTGCTCAACATGGCGCACGCCCAGGCCGCAGTCCAGACGGTGCGGGCGATCGCCCGGACGCTCAGCATCAACACCAACGAGCTGACGCTTCAGGGGTTGACGGCGACACGCGCGCACATCCAGGCCGAGGAGCTGACGCTTCTCGAGGTGACGGCGACACGCGCGCACTTCCAGGCCGAGGGGGCGATCCGCGCGCTGAGTGCGTTGACGGTGTCGGTGCTGAACCTGTCGGCGGTGAGCCTGAGCCCGTCGACCGACCCGGCCAACCCCGGCCTCGTGGAGGTGTCGCTATACGACATCACCGCAACCCATGCGCGCAACACCATCGGGACGCTGCTGGCCAGGGGGCGCAACATCCGGATCAGCAACAGCGGCGACCTGGCGGTGCCCACGATCCACGCCTCGGGACAGCTGGCGCTGTCGGTGGGCGGCGATATCCGATTGACCAACCTGCGGGCTCAGACTGCCAGCCTGAGCGGATCCGGCGACATCACGCTGGTGACGGTGACGGTGACCAACACGCTGCACATCCGCGCCGGACGGGATGTGATCCACAGTGTCCGGGCGAAGCCGAGGCCGCTGGATCCGCCGTGGGCGGTCTATGACCTCGACATGCGGGCGCCGTTCGCCGACATCAGCGCCGGGCGCAATGTGCGATCGCTGCAGATGGCGCACGCCCAGGTTCCGATCCAGACGCTGCGGGTCATCGCCGGCGGGAATATTGACATCGCCGCCAACGGGCTGTCCCTGCTGGACGTGACCGCAGGGTATGCGAGGTTTGTGGCCGGCAGGGACATCCACGCGGTGCGGGCGATCAGGGCGAATACGCTGAATTTCCTGGCGGAAACCCTGTCAATCGTGACCGAGGCCACACCGGAGTACGGCCAGACCGGGAGCATTCTGTACAACATCACCGCAACCCAGGCGGGCAACGACATCGGGACGCTGGTGGCCAGGGGGAGTGTCGTCCGGGTCAACAGCGGCGCTGACCTGACGCTGTCCGAGGTCTACGCCTCGGAAAGTCTGGGGCTGTCGGTGGGGCGCGATGTCCGCTTCGTCAATGACAACATTCCCGCCGGAAGGGGCAATGCGCCGCTGGTGTCGGCGGGGACGATGCACATCAGTGCGGGGCGCGACATCAGCCTGAGCGAGGATCGCGGCGGGCCGCTGCTGGGGGCGGGCACGATGACGCTGGGACCGGGCGGGACGCTGCGGGGTGCGGCGGGTGCGGATGATCGGGTCATGCTGATGGCGACGCTGCTGAATCTGAGGGGCAATGCCTCGGTCGGCCTGCAGATCTCGGTCTCGATACTGAGTCTGGACACCGGGGGGCATCGGGTCTCGCTGCTTCATGAGGAAAACCGCATTGAGCGCCTGGTCGGCACCGCCAACTACCTCAACCTCAGCGTTGTCAACATTCTGGACATCGGCAGGGAGGCCGCAGGCGGTGTCGAGGCCGCCGCGCTCAGCCTGGTCAACCGCAGCTTCACGGGCGCCGACGGGGAGCTGACGACCACCGGCGGCAATGTTCGCATCGTCCACGACGGATTGTCGACAGAATTCATCGGCACCGGATCGGATCGCCGCAGCGTCATCCACACGATCCGGGCCAACATCTACAGCATCACCGGCGCCGCCGGTGCCCACACGCTGTCGCTGAGCTCACGGCTGCAGCGGCTGCACGGGCGGGGCGCACTGCGGGACATCGACACGATCACCCTGGAGGGCATCAGCCTCGACTTCATCGACGACGACGACCCCGCCGGCTATGTCATCGAGGCGGATCGGGTCTCGCTGGGCTTCCGGGACGGGATGACGTTCGCCGCCCCGGT
>MEIF01000134.1 GCA_001750645.1 Gammaproteobacteria bacterium AqS3 | reverse complement strand
CAGCCTGGGTTCATTGGCTTTCAACATGGTCAAAGTCAGCTTCGCCGATGCCTGTCCGGCTGGTGCTTTGCCATCGGTGATATCGCCGCCGGCGAGGGAGTGCAGCAGTGCCATTCTCGCCGCCAGACGATTCTCCCCCGGTGCGGGAAAGGCAGGGACGTCTCCCTAGATCTGGCAGCAGTGATGCGGCTGGGCACGCCTGAGGCGGAATTGCAGGCCGATGAAGAAGGCCGGAGCAAGCAAACATGCAGGCTTTGGCTTTGCTGTGGGCAGCGGGTGGCGGGTCGGGTCTGTGCGTTCAGCACCGGCAGAAGTTGAATCGCAGAGGGGTGGGGTCTTCAGCCCGCCCCCGAAAACCAGCGGCAATCGGCCAACTTGTGGCATTATCTGTCCGCTTGACGGGGCGGCGGTCTCACAGATCGCCGGAATAGGGCATGAAGCACTTCAAAGCGACTGACTCTGCCTGTGCAGAGGCTGCAAACGATTCCCATTCTGAGGTGCATTCCAGCCCCTTACCTCATTCGCCTAATCCTCTGCCTCTGGCCCCCTGATGTCCACCTCTTTGGCCGACATTTTTTGTTCACGACAGCGATTGCTTTTGTCGGTTGGCGTGCTGCTAATGGGTCTGACGCTCTCGCTGCCGGTGCATGGGCAAGACACCAGCCCGGGGCTGAATTTGTCGAAAAAATCGGTGACTTTTAATCATGAGTGGTCAGGCAGCCCAATTTTTGTCAGCCTGAAAACGAAGCCTACTGGATATGTTGTAGTCATCCCAAAATCAAGCCATCCGAGTTTACGTGTCATTATTAGCGGTCATGGCGAGCCTTTGGTTTTTACACCATCCAATTGGAATATTTCCCAGAGACTATTCCTTGATTGGCAGGGAGATGCCAATGTGACTGATGACACTGTGACTGCCTCAATTTTTGCATCGGGCGGAGGCTATGACGGCATCAGCGAAGATATCACGATCAAGGCATTGGATACGGATTTGCTGGTTTTTGACCGGGACGGCTATAACAATATCTATCCTTGGGAGAGTGAAAGCTTCACAGTCAGGTTGTCTGTGCGCCCCTTTGAAAATATCACGGTTCGGGTATACCCCCACATAAATTTCTACAGTTTCTACAAAACAAATAGCAGCTTTGACACTGATGCAGGCACCCCCGGCAATCAAAACACCCTGACATTCACGCCGCAGAATTGGAGCGTCCCCCAGACGGTGACGGTAACTTCGGGTGGCCCCTATGACAGGCCCCAACAAGGAGAAACCCCGGTTCTCGTTTTCATATTGCCCAGCGGTGCGAGAGAAACGGTAGGTGTGCATTTTGTAGATCCCAAAATAGATCGCACCTACCTTTATCTGTCGTCGAAAGTACTGACCATTGACGAGGGTTCATCCCAAACTTTCACAGTTCGGCCACAACGCGCTCCCTCGTCTGAGATGACGGTAGTGTTGTGGGGGAATGCTGATGAAGGATCAAGATCCGACCTATTGAAGATGGACAAAACCTCCCTGACGTTCACGCCATCAAACTGGCACATCCCCCAGACGGTTACGGTGAGCGCGCTCAGAGATAGCGATGCAAAAGATAGTGATGGCAGTGTCCTTTTTTCCCTTTTAGGGTCGGGAATCGCGTCAGTCAGGATCTATATCAGGGACAACAATTTGGGCATCAACATCCCAGCGGGCACTTTGTTCGTGCCTGAAGGTGATGCCAGAACGTTCCCGGTTAAGCTGAACAGCCCGCCCTCGGGGACGGTCACGGTCAATGTCTCCCAGCCTTCCAATCCCGATATGACTGTTGACACCGATCCCCCCACGACCGGCAACCAAACATCGCTGACCTTCACAGCCGGCAACTGGAATATCCCCCAGACCGTTGCAGTGACAGCAGCCGAAGATGCTGATGCCATAGCAGATCGATCCGATAGTATCTATCTGAGTGTCCCAGAGAGTGACACTAACTATGCAGGTCAGACTGAAACCCTGTCGCTCGTCATACGCGAAAACGACAGGTATCCAATCATTGAGGCTGTCGCAAACCCCTTGGTTGTGACTGAGGGCGACAGCGCCACATTCACGGTTCGGCTGGCGGCGGAGATCGAGAGAGAAAGAGATATCTGGGTGAAGTTTTATCAGCCATTCAGTCTAGGAGTGACAGTTGACACCGACCCCCGCACGGTCGGCAACCAAACAACTCTGAGATTCACATCCGACAATTGGAATATTCGTCAGACAGTGACGGTGAATGCCGCCGAAGATTCCGACGATCTCTTGGGTGTCGCTTCCATTCGACTAAAACACACAGAGTTCTCGGACTTTATTGACGATGAGGAAGTGTTCCATAACGTGGGAATCCTTGTTGCGGACAACGACACGGCGGGGCTGGTGCTCTCAACCACCAACCTGGGCGTCTCCGAGGGGAGCAGCAAAGCCTTCACGGTGGCCTTGGCGACACTGCCGACAGCGGATGTGACGGTGATGCTGGTGCAGGAGAACCCGGAAAACGCCGATGTGACGCTGGACAGGAACAAGCTGACCTTCACGAGAGACAGCTGGAACATCGCCCAGACGGTGCGGGTGAGGGCGGCTGAGGATGACGATGCCATCGACGACAGAGCGGCCATCTCGCTGACCCCATCGGGAGGAGGCTATGACAATCTGAACCGCAGAGTTGCGGTGACGGTGAACGAGGATGACAAGGTGGGGCTGAAGCTGTCGTCGGACAGCCTGACCATTCCGGAGGGGGACAGCGACACCTTCAAGGTGCAGCTGGTGACACAACCGAGCGAGAACGTCACGGTGAGGCTGCGACAGCCAGAAAACACCGACGTGACGCTGGACACGGACACCGCAACGACCGGCAACCAGAACACGCTGACCTTCACAAGCGACAACTGGAACCAACCCCAGACGGTGACGGTCAGCACGCTCCAGGACGACGACACCCTGGACGACAGCGCCAGCATCACCCTGACAGCCTCCGGGGGCGGCTACAAAAATGTCACAGCCAGCATGCCGGTCTCGGTGACTGAGCGGAGCGAGGCGGGTCTGATACTGTCAACCAGAAGCATAAGCCTGGACGAGGGCGGCAGCCGCCGCTTCACCGTG
>MEIF01000133.1 GCA_001750645.1 Gammaproteobacteria bacterium AqS3 | reverse complement strand
CGATCAGCCAGATCGCCGGAGTTCGGTTCTCGAACAGCGACACCCTGCAGTTCAGGCTGTTCAGCGAGCGCCACATCGCCCGCCCCGGCGAGACCCGCTCCCGCCTCGCCGTCGAGCTGCAGAAGCGCTACTGATAGGTTCGGTCCACGGCTTGCAGCAGCTGGCCAGCTGAGGGGCGATATGCTCGGCAATTAAAGTGGTTTAATTTCGGTTAAATTCTTTCTTTTTTGTTCAATTGAATATAAATTGAAACATTCAGATTTATTGAAGGGCGAACTCGCTTGGATCGAATCCACGCTGTCGGGGTCTAAAGGGTGGCAGCCGTTTTTATGCCCCTATCCCTGTCCCCTTATTAATTACTTCAGCCACTCCCGGATGGCGGCGGCGATTTCGGCGGGGGAGTCTTCCTGGATGAAGTGGCTGCCGGCGACGCTGACCTCGGTCTGGTTGGGCCAGCTGCGGCAGAACTCGCGCGCGGCGCCGGTCAGGATGGCGCCGGGGTCGGCGTTGATGAACAGCTTGGGCAGCTCGGCCTGGCTCAGCCAGTCGGCGTACTCGCCGACGATCTCGACGACATCGGCAGGCGCACCGGCGATGGGGATCTGCCGGGGCCAGGTCAGCGTCGGCAGCCGGTCGAGGCCCGGGGAGGTGAAGGGTCTGCGGTATTCGTTCATCTCCTCCTCGGTCAGGTCGCGCAGGATCGACCCGGGCAGGACGCGCTCGACGAAGACGTTGTTGTCGAGCACCATCTGCTCGCCGGCCTCGGAGCGGAAGCCCTGGAACACGCCGCGCGCGGCTTCGGGCCAGTCGTCCCAGCTGGCGACGGGCCGGACGATGGCCTCCATGTAGGCGATGCCGGCGACGTTGTCGGGGTGCCGCCTCGCCCAGTCAAAGCCCAGGGCCGAGCCCCAGTCGTGCACCACCAGGACAATCTGCTTCTGCTCGCAGCCCAGCTGCCTGAGCAGCTCGTCGAGGTATTCCCGGTGCTCGACAAAGCTGTAGGAGTCGGGCTTGGGGTTGGCCAGCTTGTCGGAGTCGCCCATGCCGATCAGATCCGGGATGATGCAGCGCCCCAGGTCGCTCAGCGGACGGGCGATGTTGCGCCACAGATAGGAGGAGGTCGGGTTGCCGTGCAGGAACGCCAGAGTTCGCTCGGCCTTGATGTCCCCCAGCGAGGCATAGGCCATGTGCCTGCCGTGGACATCAGCAAACTGCTTGTCCAGCACCGTTGCATCTTCAAAACCGCTCATTTCTCATTCCCTGCCCGTTGACGGCGGCGGGGATTTTATCACTGCCCGGTCATTACCCGCTCGGCCCTGAGGTGCTGCAGCCGGCGCAGCCGCTGGGCGCGCAGGATGCCGGCCGCCGAGACCGCAAAGATGCCGCTCAGCACCAGCATCAGGCCGATCAGCTGCTGCAGCGTGATGATCTCGCCGATCAGCGCCCCCAGCCCGACGGCGACTATCGGGGCGACGTAGGTGGTCAGCGAGGCGATCAGAGGCGAGGTCTTCAGGATCAGCCGGTTGAACAGCACCGCCGACATCGCGGTGTTGACCAGCCCCAGAACGCCGACGGCGCCCAGCGCCAGCCACCAGCCCGAGGAAAAACCGCCGCCCGCCGGCAGCGGCGGGTTGATGGCGAGCAGGTAGGGGACGTAGATCGCCAGCAGCGGCAGGGTCGACAGGCAGGCGATGTGCTCCGGCGCCATCCCGCCGAGGCGGAAGCGGGTCATGTTCATCGCAACGGCGTACATCGTGCAGGCCAGCACGCACAGCAGCGGCGCCCAGACCTGGGAGATGTCGAACAGGCTCGTCAGCGGGGCGCCCGGCGGTATCAGCAGCAGCCAGATCCCCAGCATCGAAACCCCGATGCCGCACCACGGCAGCGTCTGGCTCCTCTGCCGGAACAGCAGGATCGAGAGGATGTAGGTGAAGGCGGGCACCATGGCGTTGATCATGCCCGCCAGTGCGCTGGTGATCTGGGTCTGGGCGATGGGGAAGAGCAGAAACGGAACCCCCATTCCGGACAGGCCGACGACGGTCAGCAGCAGCATCCTTCCATTGATATTCGGCAGGGCGCTGCGCAGGAATATCAGCAGGGTCAGGCCGGTGATGACGATGCGCATGGCGCCGACCTGAAGCGGCTCGAATTCCGTCAGGGCGACGCTGATCAGAAAGAATGAGCTGCCCCAGATGGCGCCCAGAAACATCACCATCAGCGAGGATGGAAGCGTGCCCATCGGAGCGCCCGGCATCGAAAGCGGCGTAGTTTATTACCAACCTCAATAGCCCGGAGCGGCTGCGGTTTTCGCCGCGCGTTCATATAATTTTGCCCACTCACTGCGAGCGCTGATGGCGATCCCGATGCCCCCGCCGCCAGGTTCCCTGTTGTTTGATGCCGACGGCGTGCGCGCGATCGAGCGGGCTGCCGAGCGGGAGCAGGGGCTGAGCCCGGCGGAACTGATGCAGAGAGCCGGGCGCGCCGGTCTGAATGTCCTGCGGCAGCGCTGGCCCGAGGCCCGCCGGCTGGGCGTGATCTGCGGCCCCGGCAACAACGGCGGCGATGGTGCGGTATTGGCACAGCTGGCGCTGCGGCTGGGCTATGAGGTGCGGGTGTGGCTGCTCGGCGAGGTCAAGTCGTCCCTGGCCCGGCAGGTCGTCGAGGACGCCCAAGCCGCCGGCGTCGAGGTGCGCAGCTGGCCGGGCGGGGCCGCACTGTCGGCACCCGAGCTGGGCGACTGCGATGTCCTCGTCGATGCGCTCTACGGCACCGGACTGAACCGCCCGCCCGAGGCCGCCCCGGCCGAGGCGATCCGGTCGATCAACGCAGCGCCGGCGGGCGTGCTCAGCCTCGACATCCCCTCGGGGATCGACTCCGACACCGGGGCGGCGCCGGGCGAGGCCGTGCGCGCCGATCACACGGTCACCTTCATTGCCCGCAAGCTGGGTCTCGGGACCGGGGCGGCTCCGGACTTCACCGGCGCCGTGCATCTGGATCGCCTGGGCGTCGACGATGCGCTGCTGAGGTCGGTCGCCCCGGCGGGCCTGCTCAGCGGGCGCGACGCCCTGATCGATGCCGGGCTGACCCCGCCGCCCAGGGCGCGCACGGCGCACAAGGGCGATTTCGGCCGCGTG
>MEIF01000132.1 GCA_001750645.1 Gammaproteobacteria bacterium AqS3 | reverse complement strand
TTGCCGTCGATCTCCTGCATCTGCCGGCTGATCTCCGCAAGGGCGTTGGCTCCCTTCATGAAGCAGTAGACGCAGTTTGACAGGTTGACGCCGTCGGGCAGCAGCAGGTTGTAGTCCTGCTTGGCCCAGAACTTCTGGACCTCCTGCTTGCCCACGCCCGCATCAAATAGGGGCATGTAAACGGTCTCAGCAGAATCGTCAGTCTGGCTACGTTCTTTGATGCGGGCAACTCGCAGGGGCTCGTCGCCGCGAATGCCGATGATTGAAATATAGTCAACTGCCCGATCTCCTTTCAGCTGGACTATCGCTTCGGCTCTTTCTGACAAACTCTCAGTTCCCTCTAACGGACGAACGCCCACCGATGAAAAATCATTGAAGGATTGCGATGGCCGCACAAAATCCGAATTAATCAGGATGTCCTTGCGCCTGACATAATCATCGACACCTTCCTCGCTGCCGTTGCGATCCCGGTACTGCCAGCGCACCTCTTCCTTGGTCACCTGCGGTTCCCCGCGATTGTGCCCGAGCCGGGCGGTCTGGCGCTTCCGCGCCAGCCATTCCGCAATGAAGGATTTGGTTGTCAAAACTTTCATCCCTTTCGTGCAGCTGCGCGCCTGACGCCCCGGAAGATAACCATGAAAGCTGATCATTTCCTCGAAGACCTCACCTCCATACCGATATCCGCCCGGGTTTTTCTTTCTGTCGTAACGCTCTTTGTTCACGAGGCGAAATCCCCCGTAACGGCGCCAAAGGCCTTGGCTAGCACCTTCGTAAGTGCAGAACTCAACCCAGAAGAAGGGGATGCCGTGCTTTTTCTCGCATTCATCCGCCAGCTGTCGGACAAACTCGTAAGTGGCCGGATGCTCCGCTGAGGTGTTGTTGAACACCGCCACATCGCCGCGGCTGGCATCGAGCAAGCCTTTGCGCAGCAGACGCAGCAGCAGCATACCGCTCGATCGGCCGCCAGAGACCTTGATTATGTGCGGGAGTTTCTTATCCTGCCGCGATATGTACCGGATCTGGTTTATTGTGGCGGCTCCGCTTTATTGAAAAGAGCCAAGATTTCCTTTATCTCCACCGCCGCCAGATGGCGCGAGCTTGTAAGTGGACTAACTAGTTCAACAGCCTCGGTTATTTCTTTGCCTTGAGTCCCTTTGCGTATTCTGCCGCTTTCTTGGCCCTCCATTATGAACGCCACAAAGGCGGCGAGAATCCTTCTGTTGCTAAGGATTGTCACTTGGTACTCAAGTGCGTTCACTAGCCTGCGCCATAGCGAACTATTGTATAGAGTTTTATAAATGTTCCTTGTCTCAACATCCGGCAGCTCTTTGCCAATTTGACAAGCGAACCAGTAGCACCAGTAGAATTTCGCCGTAGGACAGTCTTCCGCAGCTCTTCTGCCGCGCACTCTAGGAATGCCTCCCATATGCCGCAAAATGGCCCTGGTGCAGTCATCCACCTCTTTTTCCTCTCGCTTCCCGTTTAGGATCCGATCGATTCTGTTTCCTCCTTTCTCGGCCGGCTGCGTGGAGTATGCGAAAAAATCGCTTTGAAGGAACCTCGCCTCGACCATTTTGACATGGATGCTGTACCACGCGGCCGCGCTTTTCATTTCGTCACGAGTGAACGACGCGAATAGACTGAAATCTTTGTCTATGTTCCTGTCCCAAGGATGGGTGCAGAAAACATTTTCCTCCCATGCTCTTTCGGGGAGCTCGATCGCCGAGTCCAGGTCCAGCCCCCATTCGGCAAAATAGGAGCTGAAGCCCTTGTTCCTGAATGTCCGGAAATGCTCCAAAAACTCGATCCGAGCACCGTGATTGGCCAGCAGAATCTTCTGCTGATCCTCAAGTTTGCCAGCGTCAGTTTTCATGTTCAGGGGTCATCACAATCTTACGATAATGCGAAGCTATTTCCGCTGCTTGTCCACCCCTGATTTCCTCAAGGACTTCTTCAACGCTACCTCCCAGGTTCTCAAGCAGCCCCTTCGCTCTTGGGTGCTCTTCTAGAAAGTCCGCTTCTTCGTCACATGACCTGCAAATGGATTCGAGCGCGCTGGCAAAAACTCCGGTTAGGAAGATTTTTGTCTTTTCTTGACCGATTAGATCGAAATTCTTATGCAAATCGGGGGCGAGCTCAATCCGAAAGTGAAGCGCCGGGTCGTGCATCTGGCGCACCGAGTAAGTTCCATTTTCCAGCTCTTTGTTTTCACACTTCGAAAACATTTTCCCGACATCGTGCTCCAAGCCATGATAACCACCATCGGCTAGTATGGTTCCTTGCAGAATCTCAATAATCTTATTAGCGAAAAACTTATGTAGCCCGTGGTTTTCATCCACTTCAATACTAACTTCGCTAGTGCTGATAATGAGCGGGTGCAGTATGGTGTCTTCCACCACGATGTCGGCTTGGTCCAATTCCAGGACCTGCAGAGCGTCACCGCCCGGCTGCACAACGAACAGCTCGCGGTAGAAGGTTCTCGGTGACACGATCTCGCATCCGTACTGCGCCTTTTTTTCTGTCAGCAGCTGCTGGACCATATTGTTTGGCGACAGAACGTGCCGCAGCATTATGGTGCGCCCCTGTCTATCGAAGGAAGGCTTGTAGTAGGCCTCGGAGTAACTCTCAGGAATTTTCCTGAGCAGAGGGACCTGGTGTAGGACGTTGCGGAGAGCGTTCATCGCCCGCCCTTCTTGCCTACTACGAACTCAACTAAATATGTCTTGCCCGAAGGGGGGGGCGCAGCCGGTTTCAAGGAGAACATTGTTTCGCCTTTGCTCACGGTGCCTAATTTTACCGCAACATAGTCCTTCTTCTCCTGATTCTGGAACTCAGGTATGTAGCTCTCGGCTGGGATTGGCTTTTCATTTCTCTTGCCTGCTTCCCTTGTCAGATAGACAAACTGATCAGGAAGGGGTTTGACGCAGGAGCGATCGGAGCCGCTTTTAGTCACTACTCGCACTTCGACATTGTCGTATTTCTTGTCGGCGCGTGCGAGAAATCTTATTTCTCCGTTTTCAAAAACGGGCACCGTGCAGGATATCGGCAGCTTGCGGGCTTTGCGTTGATATCTCTTTTTATGGTCTGGCTCATCTCCATTGGGAGTTGGGTGTGGCTCGGGCGGATCAGGCGGGACGGGTGGCGGAACTGGCTTTCGCCGGGGCCGCCTG
>MEIF01000131.1 GCA_001750645.1 Gammaproteobacteria bacterium AqS3 | reverse complement strand
GCGTGCTGGGGATGTGTTGGCGATAGACCAAACTGACAATAATACGGGTGATAATCCTGGTTATACATTATCTTGGGAAGATTTGATCACGCTTGTTCATAGCATCGACAAGGCATATTTGCACGGCGAAATGGGTACTTATGGATACGCTCATAAGCCAGGCAAAGTTGCGTTTTTGACATCTTGGACTATCGCTGGCGAGTTGCAAAAACTTTCCGATGGAGACAATCGTCCGATTTGGATGCCGTCTGTTTCGTTGGGTGGTTATCCTACGATTCTTGGCTATCCGTTGCATATTTGCCAAGAGTTTTCTGCTGCTGATCAATTGATCACGCCTGCAACGATAGCTAATGCGCGGACTAATGGAACGACCCGCGCGCGTCCGATTATGTTCGGTAACTTCGGATATTTCGTAGCTCGGTTTTCCGGACCGGGACTTATGATCGAGCAACATTATGACTCGGCGACGGCTGTCCGAAATCATTATCGGTATATGGGGCGTATTCGGTTTGATGCTGAATGTATCGGACCGTTGGAGACTGATACTGATAGTAATGAAAATACGGGTGTTCCCGGAACTCCGGCTGCAACTGTAGAAAGATGTCCGGCATTCAAAGCATTGACATTTAAGCGTGTGAAAGGCGACGGATCCAACGCCTGATATATATTTACATACAATATATATTTACATAAGATGGCTATGTACGATGACATAATCGACCTCCCCCGGCTGCGTGAAGCGGTCGGGGGCATTGGTGATTCTGAGGATGTATTGCTCAGTGCGCACCGAAGCGCGGCGGTCGATTGGTTATCGAGGTGGGTAGGTCGGACGATCATTGACAGGGCGAATGTTCGGACTGACCATCATGATTTCGTATATTGTCAGAGCCCTGAGCGGATAGGATTTACGCTGCCCGACATCAAATCGGGCACATTGTCGATTTCATACAATGCGAACACCGCGAAGCCGACAGGTCAGGGGTCGGAAACATTGGAGATCGACACGGACGATTCGCGGGTATTTTTGACTCATGAGGAAGTATGGATACATCCGCCGGAAGGCGAGTATTGGTGCAATCTGATGAGGTTCAACTATCCCGTTCCCATACTTACCGCTTCATGTGGCATGAATGCGAGCGATATACCACCGGTGTGGAAAGACGCGGTTGCGTTGATCGTACGGGCGTTATACGATGGAACCGCGTATGACAATTTGTCGGAGATGAGCGTGTTGAAGATGATTTTGCGCCCGTGGGTGCCGGTCGTTGCGGGGGCGCGGCGGTAATGCGCCGGTATCGGAATGTGATGCCGAAGTTTCATACAGGCGTCATTTTCCAAAAAAAGATATTCAATGTAGCGACCACGATGGGCACCCAGCGTCGGGGTACATCGATGATACGGGTATTGCAAGCGAGTTCGACATTTACCGCCGCGAACATCACCGAGCCGAACACGCCCGCGCCGGACACGCATTTGATGGAACCCGCCGCGTTTACGGACTCCGCTTGGACGGCGTGGTGGCCTTCGCCGCCTGCGCGCGACTTGCACGAGTACAAAATCCCCGATCCGCCGAAGATCGCCCGTCCGATCGACCCGACGCCGTCCGATCCGATTTTATGGGAGTGTCAGGCTCCGTTCAATTCCTCGAGATGGGAAAAATCGATCAGCGCGATTTTCATGAAGGTGGATTGGGAATATCAATCCGGTCGGGAACAGATTTCGAGCGATGCGGAGATGGAGATCATCTTGGCGAACATCAAATCGCGCCCGAAGCCGTTGAATCTCGCGTTGGTCAATATCAAGGATTGGGAAGTCAAACGGGTCGATGATGGTAGCCGATGGGATATGGAAAGCATGGTCAGTTCGTATCATCTTGGCGATTTCAAAGACATCGTGGTGCGGGAGGCTAGGTAATGCGATCATTGGACGATTTGGCGACGATCCAATCGGGTATTACGCTGACGCGGGACAATCGGGAGCGATTGGTCACGATCACCGGCGGCGTATTGAAGGTCAATACATGGTTGGACACATCATCGATCGCCCCTGGCTGGCGCATCCTGTGCAAGAGCAGCGGGGGGCTTGCGTTCGACGCGCCCGATTTCTCGTCTACGGGGATCGACATCACGCCGACATCGGTGTTCGCGTCATATTTGAATGTGTCGGTCGATGACTTCGATCGGGTGCAAGCGGGCGACCCGTTCACGGTAGAAAACGACGGCGGCTATACGGGCCCCGCTTCCAGTACTACCTATTATGTCGGCAAGTCAGAAGCATCCCCCGGTTCGAACGCGATCCTCATCGCATACAAAACCAAAGCCGCCGCATTGTCGAATTCAAACAACGCGGACGATTACATCGCATGGAGCGGTTCAGGCACGGCGTCAGATGTCGTTCTTGCATTCGCTTCGCGGACGGGTCGATTGGACATCGGCACGATCGGCGCGGATGGCGAGCCGCAAATCCAAATCATCGAAGACGAGACCGCGCATAAGTTCGGGGGCGACAATTACGCATCCAACTCGTCCGTATCGCGTTTTCAAAGCGGAAAAGTCGAGTTCAACAATGTTTTTTGGGCGGTCGATACGAATCAATCCGCCACCCGAAGCGACTTCGACATCTACATGGGAGACTCGTCCGGCGCAAATATGCCGGAAGTGACGCTGAACAACTGCAAGATCGTCACGGACACCCGCTTCAACCACTTCGGTTCGAATCAACTGACGATCAACGGCTTGGATTTTACGAATACGAATACGGACGCCCCGACCGGCGCGGAAGTCGAATTCGTCTTGCCGCCGGCTTCGATGACCGACTTGAATTTGAAAAGCCCGTCGAAAGGGATAAGGGTGTTGCCGTTTTCCCAGCCGAACGACACGCCGATCGTGCTGCAGAATCTGACCGGCGGAACCAAGATCGGGACGGTTGACCATGTGCCGACCGGCCGAAACTCGCAGATTGTCGGCGAGGGGCAAAACAAGTATGTGCACACGATCGATCTGGCGGGGGAAATCACGCGGGTCGCGAATGAGCGAGTCGGCAATGTCCGCGATCTTCGCACCGTCAATTTTCAGTTCGACGACATCGCGCCGTCTTTGATCGCCGATCAGGAAATCAAGATCAAAGCGACTTCGTCCGGCTTTCCGACGGTTGCGATCACAAACCCGTTGACGCTGACGATCGATTCGTCCGGTCAGACATCGGGCGTTCTTCTGTACAAAAACTTCGGGCACGCCAGCGCGACCGGCGCGCATAACAATACCTACCAACTGACAGTCAATACGCCGAA
>MEIF01000130.1 GCA_001750645.1 Gammaproteobacteria bacterium AqS3 | reverse complement strand
GGTTATTGAAACGAAGGTTTTCGAATTCGAAGCATGACGTCCTGATCCAACTCTTTGCGGTGTAGGCATCGGCATCGAATGGTTTTCGAATTCGAAAAGTGACGTCCTGATCCAACCCCCTATCGCTCGTAGGTCACCCGACTGACGTTTTCGAATTCGAAGCATGACGTCCTGATCCAACTAGATGATCGAGTACTTGTCGGTCGGAAAAGTTTCCGAATTCGAAAAGTGACTCACGATCCCACCCAACTCTTACGAATCGAAACAAGACGAGCCCCCGCCTTGCGCAATGAATCACCCCCTTTGCTAAAGAAATCGACATTGACGCCCGTCTTACAAACTGCGCGGGCGTCTCGAATAGTGCCAGCGAATCGATGATCGACCAAGTAGATCGAGCCAGAACCGAGTAGTTCCTGAACCCGGTATATCTTGCCCCCGATACCGAGCAAATCGGATTTGAACAAGCGCATAACCAGTCGAGCGGCGGGATGGGGGCGATGGTCAATCCCTTGCCGGTAGTTCTTTTGCGCAGCGTCGAAACTCGACACTACGACCGCTTCCCACTTCCCGTTAGGCAACGCCCAAACTTCGCAATAGGCCTTTGATTGGGTGTCGACTACGCGTTCGCTCGCCCCCGTTCCGATTTTTCGATATGCAGCCCCCCGCTTGGTCTTCGGGATCGCGTTCTCTTTATGCAACGCAGTGCGAAGCGAGTGGTCTTGCTTTTGCGAGACGACAGCGTCGGCGAAGGCTTGTTTGATTCGGCCGAGCGGGATACCGAGCGAATTGCTCGATTTCAAATCCCACGGCTTCAAAGGATTGGCGAGCATGATAGCAAGCGCATCGAGCGCATGGTGGCGATGGTCTCGGCGGTCTTTGTCCATTCCAAGTATCTCTCGGCGAATGCGCTCGGTTGTTCGCCCACTGACGATTCGGATATTGTCGCAAATCGGGGCAACGCCGAGAAAGAGCAAGTTTTCGATCCACCGCAGGTCGTCAAGCGAGCCGGGGCGAAAGTTCCTTTGATGGGTTTCTCTCGCATTCGATTGAAATCGCCAAGCGAAAAAATCAAACTGATGCTTGGCTCGGTGATAGATCGTCCACGCCGTTCCTTTTGTCCCTTTCGGCGGTTTCAAAGCCTTCACTTCGTCTTCAAGCGCTTGCAGTTTGCGCTGGATGATCGACCAATACTCAGTCTTTCGAAAGGCTTCGTAGGGAGTGCGGTTGCCCATCTCTTTATTGATGGCAGGGTCGATCGGGATCAGGTTAGCCATTTCAAGCGTGCCCCCGATCGAATCGGCGATCAGGTGGCCGACTTCGGCTGCGGGTCGGTCGCTGATAAAGCATCGATCACCCCTGATGGCGCACAGGCGGGCAAAGCGGGCTTTGGTACCCATTGCGGCGTTGCGGGCTCGATTCTCTCGTTGCCGTTCGATATGCTTTTCTCGCTCTCTTGCCATCGCTTTCTCGATGTCTTCGATGCTTCGCCCGATTTCCTTTTGGGCTTCGATAACGATGCGTTCGGGTTTACCGAAGCGGGCGATCAACTCGTTGACCAACATCTCGACTTGGTGGTAGATCGCCCTGATAGTCGGGTCGGTAATCCTGCCCGCCATATCCATCAGTTCGGTGATGGTGAGAGTGCGATCGCCACGTTTGATATCTTTGGCGGTTAGGGGGGCTGAAAGAGCCCCTGCGTCGATCAGCGTTTTTTTAGCGGTTGCCGCTCGGCATCGATCCGCTTTCATTTGGTGATAGATCATTACCGCCGCTTCGACCGACATCGAAGCGGTGCTCTTGGTAGAGTTGCCTTCTTCGTCGATTGTTTCGAGTTTGGCAGGCCCGATCCCGTTCCGCCCGACTTTTTTCTGCCCGTCAATGCCTCGAAACACCACCCCTTTGCCGATGACTTCCTTGACGTGTTCGGCTATCTCTCTCCAGCTCATGCCGGTCTCGAAGCATCGGGTCTCCAAGTCTTCGATGATGTCGGGATATTCGCAAAGCAGGTTATCAGTCGAGCCGATCCCGATAGTGAGATTGGACAGATCGGACAAGATGGCGAATCGTTGGAGTTCGGGTTCGTGCGTCCAGCCGACGAGCGGGGCTTTGTCACCGTGATGCCTGAATAGTTGACATTTCGCGCGGTCGCCGTCTTTGATAGGGCGCTGAAAGAATATCGCCTGAAGCAAGCGGGTTGCGACGTCGGGGGTAAAGCGGTCGGGATAGGTTCGCTCGGCGATCACCCAAACTTGGATGAACTGGTCTTCCCGCTCGGTTCGTTTTGGGAGAGTTCTCGAATATTGCGGCCACCGAGACTTGGCGAATCGCTGGAACGCGCAAGCGAGTTGGTCGAGCGATGGGGTGGGGGCGCCGGGGGTAATGATGGCTTTGATCAGAGCTTCGCGCTCGATGTCAGGGTGCCCTTCGGGGTCGAAGCCGGGGTGGATGGAGCGAATGATGGCGAGCGTGTCGGCTCGGCGCTTTGCTTTGCGCCGATATCCTCGGCGCATCAGCCGAGCCGCCCGTCGGGATTGGTTGCTTTCCCGCCCAGATTTGGCGTCGGGAAAGATGCGTGATCCGGCTTTGACGTTCCCTTTTTTACTGACAATCGCCCAGCCGATCGAAGCGATGCCGACATCGAGTGTGAGTTGTTTCATGGTTACCGCTCCCAGTTTCCAGCGAAGCCCGGTCCGTAGAGCGGGCGAGATGAGCGCCGTGGCGACTCAGGTTTACATCGTCCCCGATAAACTGGGGGTTTTCCATGTCGGCTTTTCGAAGGCAGCGCCGATCCGATCCGTAGATCGGGGAAAAATGGTGCGGGGGCTGCGCCCCTTATTGGATCAGGACATCATTTTTTGCAACTGCGATTCTACAATTTCTTCGCTGAATCAATCACTTAGGCGAGATCGGTTTTCGAATTCGAAAAGTGACGTCCTGATCCAACTTCCGTCAAGTATCAGCCGAGCGGTCTTTAGTTTTCGAATTCGAAAAGTGACGTCCTGATCCAACTATTTGATCAAGTCGCCAACTTCGACTTGCGTTTTCGAATTCGAAAAGTGACGTCCTGATCCAACATATCATCCACCCATTCGAGCAATCCCCGCGTTTTCGAATTCGAAGAATGACGTCCTGATCCAACTTCGTTGCTCGGCTATCGATGGGCGAGATTATGAAGGCTATTATCCAAAAGTCAACCCCCCGTTCGATTTTTTTTTGATTTCTCTTCGCCCCGCCGCCTGACCATCTCGCCGAGCGCGACTTCGATCCCGTGCTCGGCGAAGCGATCCCATATCCACGGGGTGATGGTCAGGCTTTCGATGCATTGCCACGACAGGTTGGCTTTTGGGGGGGCGAGCCCCTTCTCGACTAATTTCCGAAGGATTAGTTTTCCTAACAAGACATCGGTCGGCGGCTCCTTCCTTGCGGGGTAG
>MEIF01000013.1 GCA_001750645.1 Gammaproteobacteria bacterium AqS3 | reverse complement strand
CAGTACAGCTTCGTCGGCAGCGACGTCACCTCGGTGCGCTACACCACCGGCATGCGCTTCAGGCGGGGCGAGGACTTCAGCGCGCGGCTGTTCGGCGAGCAGAACATTGCCCACAGCGGCGATGTCCGCAGCCGGCTCGGACTTGAGCTGAGCAAGCGGTTCTAGAAATCGACCGCCCTGCGGGTGCGGGGCTGGACAAACCTCCAGGTGTTGTGATAGCCTCCGCCGGCTGACGCATGGGAGGGCAGCAAAAAAGCACAAAAACAGCCATGCTTTTTCATCCGATAAGAACAATAAGAAGTTCGGATGTCGAAACAAAAAACAAGCATCTGCTTTCGATTTCGCACCATCCGAGTACTCCGGAAAAGCCCGGAAGGTGTCAGCACTCGCTCAGCCGATCCGCCTTTTTTGATTTTTTGCGCACCTGTGGGACTCAGTCGCCGACAGAATGCGCAGCAGCCTTGGCGCCGTTCCGACCTGGCGCCCCGGTGTGGGCCTGTGCCCGTCACAGGTCCACACCGGTTATTTTTATTCCCGCTCGCCTGCGGGGGCGCATTCAGTGAGGTTCCCAGGCGTGCCGGCATCGCCCCGCCGCCTCATCCCTGCGATTCTGTTCCTGATTCTGACGGGCGCCTCGGGCCTCTCCCTGGGCACCAACTCGCTGACGCTGCTCCCCAACTCGCTGACGATGGACGAGGGCCACACGGCCACCCTTCGGGTCTCGCTCAGTTCGGCTCCGACTGGCGACGTGTTGGTCCTGGTGGCCAGCCCGGACACCACCACGGCCACCGTCTACCCATGGAACCTGCGGTTCACCTCCGACAACTGGAACACCTCCCAGAACGTCACGGTGACGGGCGTCCACGATCTCGATGCGGTCAACAACACCATAACAATCGGTCTGACCGCCTACTGGAGCGAATACGAGGGCGTCACCGGCTCCATGTCGCTGACGATTCGCGACGACGATGAGCAGAAACTGATTCCCTCGAGCGACTCGGTGCAGTTCAGTGAGGGCGAGACCGGGAAGTTCACGGTTCGACTGAATTCCAAGCCGACCGGCGATGTCCAGGTTGCGGTGAGCGTCTCGGGCAGCGATGCGGTCTCGATCGCGGGGCGCACGCAGGTGCTGAACTTTGACACATCGAGCTGGAGCACACCGCAGCAGGTCAGGATCAACTCCACCAAGACGGCGGGCCTCGACCCGGTCACGGCCACCGTCCGGATGACCGCCTCGGGCGGCGATTACGGCAGCGCCCCGGCAAAGCAGGTCAGCCTGGAGGTGTTCAACGTCGACCCGGGCATCGCCCTCGGGGCGGGGCAGAGCACGATGAGCGTCACCGAGGGCGGCACCGCAGCGCTGAGCGTCTCCCTGGCCGGCGCCCCGACGGAGAATGTCACGCTCTCGGTGTCGAGCCCGGATGCTGGGGCGCTCAGCTTCAGCCCGGCGAGTCTGAGCTTCACCCCGGACAACTGGAACACCGCCCAGACTGTGACGCTGACGGGGACGCAGGACAGCGACTGGACTGACGATCAGGCCACCCTGACGCTGTCGGCCTCGGGCGGTCAGTACGTCGACACCAGCCGGGAGGTCGCCGTCACGGTGGTCGACGACGATGTCTGGCGGCTGGCGCTCTCGACCGACAGCCTCTCGGCCTTCGAGGGCGGATTGGCGGCGACCTTCACGGTGAGCCTGCCGCTCGAGCCGACCGGCGACGTGACCCTGAGTGCGCAGAAGATCCCGGCCACCGCCGCCAACGTCACGATCACCCCCGATGGCGGAAACATCATCTCGGCGGGGCAGTGGAACACGCCCAAGACCTTCAACGTGCAGGTGCTGCAGGATGAAAACGCCGTCGATGAGAGCATCCAGCTGCGGCTGACGGCCTCAGGCGGCGGCTACGACGGGGCGACGGCGACCCTGCCCATCACCCTGGTGGACGACGACAGGACGCTCGGCCTGATGCTCTCCAAGACCGCCGTGTCGATCGGGGAGTCTTCGAATGCCGAGAGCTTCAGGGTCAGGCTGGACACCCGGCCCGGCCAGAACGTCACCCTGGCCTTGTCCAGCCAGGACGCCAGCTCGGTGACGGTCGCACCGAAGCGGCTGCGCTTCCGCACCGACAACTGGAACCTCTACCAGACCGTGACGGTCAGCGGGGTAGACGACCTCGACGCCGACGATGAGTCGACCCAGGTGCGCCTCAGCGCCTCGGGCGGCGGCTACGACTACCTCTCCGGCAGCGTTGCGGTGTCGGTCACGGACGATGACGACTCCGTGCTCTACCTGTCCAAGCCGGCGCTGACCGTCGACGAGGGCGGCTCGGCCTCGCTGGGCATATCCCTGAGATCGGCGCCCAGCAGCACGG
This sequence comes from Gammaproteobacteria bacterium AqS3, assembly GCA_001750645.1. Taxonomy (GTDB): domain Bacteria; phylum Pseudomonadota; class Gammaproteobacteria; order MEIF01; family AqS3; genus AqS3. The sequence continues at coordinate 74,807 of MEIF01000013.1, read as the reverse complement.
TGACCGTGACGGCGTGGCTGGCGGACCTGCCCGAGGCGACCCTCGACACCGACAGCGCCGCCTCGGGCAGCCAGAACACGATGCACTTCACGAGCGGGAACTGGAGCGCCACCCAGACGCTCTCGGTGACGGCTGGGCATGATAACGACGTCGTCGACGATGTCGGGACGATCACGCTGCGCATCACCGGCGGCGGCTTGGACGGGCAGACCCAGGACTTTCAGGTGACGGTGGATGAAGATGAGGTCCTGGGGCTGGAGGTGACGCCGGCAAACATCTCGGTGACCGAGGGCGGCTCGGTCAATATCGGCCTCAAACTGAGCGGGCAGCCCAGCGGCGCCGTCTCGGTCGCCATGCAGGACTTCGACTCCTCGGCGCTGTCGCTGGCGGTCTCTCCGCTGCTCAGGTTCACCCCGACAAACTGGGAGGAGGTGCAGCAGGTGACGCTCTCGGCCCTGCAGGATGACGATGCCTCCGATGACACAGAGTCGTTCACGCTGGCGCTGACGGGAGGCGGGTACAGCGGCTTCACGAGGACGCTGCAGGCGTCGATCAGCGACGATGACACCCAGGGGATCAGCACCGCTTCCGGCACGCTGATCGTCCACGAGGGCTCCTCGGCCGATATGTCGGTTCGGCTGAACACCCGGCCCACCGGCACCGTGACGCTGCGGGTGACGCATCCGACCGACAATGCCTACGTGACGGTCGACGCCGATCCCGATGCGCCGGGCGATCAGCACACCCTGACCTTCACCCCCGGCAACTGGTCGCAGTTTCAGCAGGTGCGGGTGTCGGCCGGCGAGGATGCAGATGGCGTCAGCGAATTCACTTCGGTGCCCATTCGCACCACCGGGGCCGATTACGAGGGGGTCACCGCAGCGGGCCTGGTCAAGACCTATGACAACGACGACAGGGGAGTGGTGCTCTCCGATCCGAACCCGACTGTCGACGAGCACAAGACCAGGAAGATCTGGGTTCGAATGAGTACCCGACCGGCCGGCAACGTGAAATTCAACCTGTACAGGGAGCTTCCCTTCGACATCACCATGCAGCCGACCTTCCTGGACTTTGATCGGAACAATTGGAGCGAGCCGCAGGCAATCACCATTTCGGGCGTCCCGGATGTCGATTCACAGGATGAGGACACCCATATCAGCATGGTGGCCACGCCCACGAGCTCCGACTACGGCAGAAAAAATTTCATCCTGCCGATCAGGGTCATCGATGATGACGAGCCCGCGATACTGATCAAGGAGCCGCCGGGGACGATGACCGAGCAGCATTTCAGGCAGGGCACGGTGTCCGCCCGGCTGGCCACAAGGCCGAGCTCCAATGTGACGGTGGACATGACCAGCAGCAACACCTCAATGCTGACGATCTATGAGACAGCCCAGATGACTTTCACGCGGCAAGACTGGAGCACCTGGCAGCAGGCCAGCGTGCGTGTCGAATCCACCCCGCAGGTCAGGGCGGGACAGGGTGACGTGACACGCGTCACGGTCAACCTGTCGGCATCGGGCAATGCGGAGTATCAGGGAGTCACAGCCCAGCACCCGATCGACATCATTGACAACAACCAGGCCTCGGCCAGACCCGTGCTGAGGCCGACCGCCGGCGGCATCTCAATACGGGAGGGAGAGCCTGCGAAAAACTATGATCTCACCCTCAGCGCCGAGCCGCAGTTCAACTCAGGCTGGTCGGCGTATGCCGCCGACAGAGTGAAGGTGAGGGTGACCAGCAATGCATCGGACAGTCTGCTGGTGAACGGAGGCACCTCGGCCGAATTCACCTTCAGAAACTCCGGCGCTTCCCCGTGGGTGGATCCTCAGACTGTTCGTCTTTCCGCAGTGCAGGACAGCGTGTATCGGGGTTCCCGCAGCGCCATTCTCAGGCTGGACATGATGGGGATCAGATCAGATGGAACGGGGGAGGATTTCCTGACCACCTCCTCGGTCAATGTAAGCCTTGAGGATGATGATGAGCCCGGTCTGGTTGTGACCCCCAGTCAGATGACGCTGAACGAGGGGGGCGACCCCGCCGATATCACCGTCAAATTGTCGACGCGCCCGCTTCAGGACGTCACCATCAACCTGTCGAACAGCGATGCCGGTGCGGCGACGCTGTCCCACTCCAGCGTGGTCATCCCCAGGGACAGCTGGAACATCGGGCGGAAGGTGTCCATCTACCCGGTCGACGATGCGGATTCCGACTACGAGCAGGTTCGGATCACCCTGAGCGATGCGGCCACGTCCGGATACCTGATGCCCCGGAAGGAGGTGAATGTCAGCATCAGCGACGATGATGCCAGGGCTGTGCTGGTGTCGAGCAACAGCCTGGAAGTGACCGAGGGGTCGACCAGCCAATTTTCGGTGCGTCTGAAAACCCGGCCCAATGCGAATGCCTTCGTCGCCGTCAGCACCGATCAGTCCCTGGTCAACACCTTCCCGGCCGGCCTGACGTTCACCCCCGACAACTGGAATGTCGCCCAGACCGTGACAGTCGAGGCCCGAGAGGACGACACCTTCGATCATCACGGCACCAACCTGACGCTGCAGTCCTGGGGCGGCAGCTACAGCAGAGCCGCATCGGTGACTCTGTCCCTGAAGATCTGGGACGATGACGCACCCGGCCTGAGATTGACCCCGTTCAATCCCATCATCGATGAGGGCGGCAGCGGAACCCTCGATGTCAGCCTGACCACCCAGCCGAGCGGGTCGGTGCTGCTGCGGCTGGTGCAGCCGAACAATACCGATGTCAGGATCGATACCGACACCACCCTGATCGGCCACCAGAACGTGCTGGGGTTCAACCCGGACAACTGGAATGTGCCCCAGCGGGTCACCATCACCGCCTCCGAGGACGACGACACGCGTGATGAGCAGGCTCCCATCGTCCTGAGGAGCGAGGGGCTCGGATACTACGGCGTCAATGTCGCCGCAGTGGTCACGGTGATCGACAATGACCGCTACGCCCTGAAGCTGAACGGCAAGACGATCGATAACACGGGCATGACCCTGAAAGAGGGATCAGGCCGCGTGCAGGAGAGGCTGCTGAAGCTGGCGGGGCGGCCGAGCGGCAATGTCACCGTGACCATGAAGAACCTGGGTTCGGCCAAAATGCGCATGATCCCGGGCAGCGTGGTCTTCACCCGGAACAATTGGAACGACGATCAGGTGGTTCGGTTTGAGGCGCTGGCCGATGACAATTCCTACTCGGACAGCGTATGGATGCAGCTGCGCGCCGCCGGCGGCGGCTACAACGGAGTGCGCATCAGCCTGAAGGGCACGACCACCGACCCTGACCAGCCGGAGCTGCTGTTATCGCATCCCTCCAGCAGAATCTGGGAGAGCGGGCATAACGGGCGGCCGATGAAGGTCAGGCTCAGTACCCGGCCCCGGTCGAGCGTCAGCCTTGCAGTGAGCAGCACCAACACCGGTGCGGTCAGGGTCAACCCCGCACAGCAGATCGTGTTCACCTCTGACAACTGGAATGTCGCCCAGGCTGTCGATCTGAGGGCTGTCCAGGACAGCACGTCAAACACCAGGCACGCGACAATCAAGTTCGTCGCCTCGGGGGCCGAGTATGCGGGGGTCACGGCAGAGCGCGGCGTTACTGTCGTGGACGATGACGGCAGTTTTTCCTTGGATGCGGATTATCAGTTTGATGAGCTGGTCGAGGGCCAGACCGGAATCATCAGGATCAGAATTTCCCGGCCCCTCCTGCTGCCCTGGGATAACAGCACCCAGGGCAACCTGTTCAAATTCAATGCGCTGCTGTACCGCGCTGATGCCCCGGCTCGCTACTGGGGCAACTCGATTCGGCTGGATAAGGACTACTACGGTGTTCCCCTGCATACCGGCACCAATTCATTCGACATTGGAATCCTCACGAATCAGGATGCTGACAGCATTGATGACGTTGTCAAGCTGAAGGTGCAGCTGAAGTATCGAGACGACGCCTACAGCACCATTACCAGTGCTTATTACACGCTCACAGTGAGGGATGACGACAAGCAAAAGCCCCGCATGGTGCTCTCGACCCGGAATGCCACGATCGATGAGGGACGCACCCAGGCCGGCTTTACCGTCAAGCTGAGCCATGCGCCGAGCGCCAATGTGAGCGTGTCGATGACCAATGTCGGCCAGAGTCTGATCGATGTTGAAACCCTGGAACTGACCTTTACCCCGAGCAATTGGAACACCCCCCAGGCCGTGAATTTCTCGTCGGCGGACGATCCCGATGCAGTCGATGAGACCGGGCTGTTCGCGGTGAGGGCCGTCGGGGACGGCTATGAGGAAGAAAGCATCCAGGTCAACGTCACAGCCCGCGACGATGACACGGCCGCCCTGCTGGTCTCGAAGACGGCGCTGACGCTGACCGAGGGAGGGGCTGACGGCCACTTCACGGTGGCGCTGGGCTCCGCCCCGAAGCGCATCCCGACGACAGTGAACCTCAAGCGCACCCTCTCCCACGCCGGCGAGTTCACTCCGTCGACACTGACCTTTAACCAGCACAACTGGTCGAACCCGCAGACCGTCACCGTGACCCCCATTCAGGACCTGGACACGGATGATGAGAGCTTCGTCATCCAGCTCGTCGCCCGAGGCGGCGGCTATGAGAGTCTCACCAAGCATGTGGCTGTTTCGATCACCGATGACGACAGCCACGCCCTGATCACCTCCAGCCGGGAGATGCACCTGACCGAGGGCGCCTCGGGCGACCTGACGGTCAGGCTGGCGAGGATCCCGGACGGCAGCGTCACCGTCAGAACCGTCAACACCCCGGGCGACAGCGTGGTGACGATGACGCCCAGCAGCCTGACCTTCACCTCGTCCAACTGGCACACCCCGCAGACCATAAGGATCACCCCGCAGGAGGATGCGGACCGCTCCGATGCGACCCTCAATCTCGGCATCAGGCCCTCCGGCGGCGGCTATGACGGCTCGAACACCCCGATCAAGGTGCATGTCAGGGACAACGATTCCTATCAATTCATTCTCTCGGGCGACAGCCTGAGCATGAGCGAGGGCGGCGCCGGGGCCTTCACGGTGAGGCTGAATGCCGCCCCGCCCGCCGGCAGCGCCGCCGTGACAGTCAGCAGCAGCTCGCCGAGCGTCAGCGCCAGCCCGTCTTCGCTGACCTTCTCGCAGACCAACTGGAACATCGGCCAGATCGTGCTGGTCAGCGCCCTCCAGGACGATGACTCCCGGGACGAGAGCGCCGGCATTCTGATGCAGGGCACCGCCCCGGTCGAGTTTGCGGATGTCTCGGCCCGGGTGGCGGTCACGGTTGCAGACGACGATGATCCGCCCGCCGCCGCCCTGTCGCTGTCGAGCGCCTCGCTGTCGCTCCAGGAGGGCGCCGGCGGGACGTTCACCGTCAAATTGGCGCGCAGTCCCGGGGAGGATGTGACGCTGACGCTGGAGCAGCCCGACAACCTCGACCTGTCGGTCGACACCAGCGCCGCCCAGGCGGGCTTCCAGACCACCCTGAGGTTCACGCCCGACAGCTGGGAGACCCCGCAGACGGTGACGGTCGCAGCGGCCGAGGACGGCGATGCCGCGGACGATTCCGGCGTGATCCGGATCAGCGCCTCGGGGGATGATGCCTACGACGGCGTCACGGCCAGCGTGCAGGTCTCGGTCAGCGACAACGACACCAGGGCTCTGCGCCTGTCCGAAAGCAGCCTGGAGCTGACCGAGGGCGGATCCAGCGCCGGCTTCACCGTCCGTCTGCTGACCCAGCCGTCGGAGAATGTGACGGTGGCGGTGCAGAGCGGGGACACCACGGCGCTCACCATCGCATCCGGGGCCTCGCTGATCTTCACGCCGTCGAACTGGCGCACCGCCCAGAGCGTCACCCTGCGGCCGCTCGAGGACAGCGACGCCGAGGACGAGACGGTGACGGTGATCGCCACGGCCTCCGGCGGCGACTATGCGGGTCTGAGCGCCTCGCTGACCGCGGACCTGACCGACAACGACACCCCGGCGCTGATTCTGGATCCGACCGATCTGATCATCGAGGAGGGCTCGAACAACACCTTCACGGTCAAGCTGTCGGTGCAGCCCAGCGCCAATGTCCTCGTGCTGCTGACGCAGCCGGGCAACCGGGACCTGCAGATTGACGTCGACAGCACGACGGCGGGCTATCAGAACCTGCTGACCTTCACGCCGGGCAACTGGAATGTTGCGCAGACGGCGACGGTGTCGGCCGTCCGGGACGACGACGCCGTCCAGGATGAGGACACGATCGCGGTGTCGGCCTCGGGCGGAGAATTCGACAAGGCCACCGGCAGCGTTGCGGTGACGGTGACCGAGCTGGACGCCACGGGTCTGACCCTGTCCCAGAGCGAGCTGTCTCTCACCGAGGGCGGGGAGGCGGTCAGCTTTACCGCAGAGCTGGACAGCCAGCCGACCGCCGATGTGGCGCTCTCGGTCAGCAGCGGCGACACCGGTGCCGCGGTCATCACCGCCGGGAGCAGCCTGACCTTTACCGCAGACAACTGGGACACGCCCCAGACCATCACGGTCAGAGCCGTCAACGACGCCGACCACAGCGGCGAAACCGTCACGATCTCGCTGCAGGCGAACGGCGGCGACTACGCCTCGGTGTCCAAGACCCTGACTGCGACCGTGCGGGACAGCGGCGACAAGGCGCTCCAGCTCTCGACCCAGCAGATGGAGATCGAGGAGGGTCAGCTGCAGATTCTCGGGGTCAATCTGAACAAGCAGCCCAGCGACTCCGTCACGGTTGCGATCGAGAGCGATTCCGCGTCGGTCACGGTGACCACATCCTCGCTGATCTTCACGCGCGCGCTCTGGAACAGCCCGCAGAACATCGGGGTGTTTGCCGTGCAGGACTCGGACTCTGAGCACGTCGATGCCGCGGTCACCCTGACGGCTTCGGGGGGCGGGTTCTCGGGCGTGATCGGCAGGGTCAGTGTCAGCGTCACCGATGACGAGGCCCCCAACCTGGTGCTCTCCTCCGCCTCGCTGGCCCTCGACGAGGGCGAGAGCGACAACATCACGGTGCATCTGAGGAACCAGCCGAGCGCCAATGTGACGGTCTGGCTCAGCAGCGACAATCCGGCGGTTGAGCTGTCCAAGTCGAGGCTGGACTTCACCACCACCAACTGGAGCGGAACCCAGACGGTGCGGGTGACCGGTCAGCAGGACGCCGATTCGGTCGATGAGCAGGCCCTCGTCCGCCTCAGCGCCTCGGGGGGCAACTACCGCGACATCGAGAGCACCCTGACGGTGACGGTGGACGACGATGAGCGCACCAATCTGGTGCTGTCGACCGCCGCCCTGACGGTGCGGGAGGGCGGCGCCGGCAGCTTTACGGCGGCGCTGACCAGCCGGCCCAGCGTCCCGGTGCGGGTGCTCATCGTCAGCAGCGACGACTCGGCGAGGGTCTCGGTCGATCCGATCAACTTCACCCATGACAACTGGAACCAGCCGCAGACCGTCACGGTCACCGGCGCCCAGGACGACGACGCCATCGTCGACTCGGCCACCATTCGGCTCAGCGCCGAGGGCGGCGAGTACGACGGCATCACCGGCAGCGTCACCGTGACGGTGACCGACGACGACAACCCGTCGCTGCACCTCTCGCCCGACTCGCTGACGGTCGGCGAGGGCTCGACGGCCAGCTTCCAGGTCAGGCTCGCCTCCCGGCCGAGCGCCGCTGTGACGCTGACCCTGAGCAACAGCAGCTCGGCGCTGATCAGCGTTTCCGCCGCCACCCTGAGCTTTGCCCGGGACAGCTGGGACACCGTTCAGACCGTCACCGTCAGCGGCCTTGAGAACGATGAGGACCTCGGCGGCGGCAGCGCCTCGATCGGCCTGAGCGCCTCGGGCGGCGACTACGGCGGCGTGCAGCAATCCCTGGCGGTGACGGTCACGGACAACGATATGGCCGGGCTGAGCCTGTCCTCGTCGACCCTGCTGATGAATGAGGGGGCGACTGCGAACTTCACGGTGCAGCTCAACACCCAGCCGAGCGGCGATGTGGCGGTGTCGGTTGTCAGCGGCAGCACGGCCGCGGCGACGGTGTCCGCCTCGAGCCTGACCTTCACCAGCTCCAACTGGAATGTCGCCCAGACGGTGAGCGTGACCGCCGTCCAGGATGAGGACGCCGTCGACGGCAGCGCCGACATTGATCTCAGCGCCTCCGGGGGCGGCTACGGCAGCATCTCCGGGACCGTGCAGGTGCGGGTCGATGACGACGAATCCGCGGGTCTGACGCTGCTGCCCTCGACGCTGTCGGTCGACGAGGGCGGCAGTGCGACCTTCACCGTCCGGCTGAGCTCCAAGCCCAGCGCCGCCGTCGAGATCAGCGTCGCGAACAGCACCCTGGCGGCCAACGTCTCGCCCGGGCGCCTGAGCTTTGATGCGACCGACTGGAGCACCCAGAAGACCGTCACGGTCTACGGGGTTCAGGACGACGACGCCCGGAACGGCAGCGCCGCGATCAACCTGAGCGCCTCGGGCGGCGACTACGTCGGCGTCGCAGACAGCGTCGCCGTGACGGTGGTCGACGACGATCACGCCCGGCTGCTGCTGTCGTCCACCAGCCTGACGGTCGGCGAGGGCTCCTCCGGCAGGCTGGAGGTCAGGCTGGCCAGCCTGCCGAGCGGAAATGTGACGGTGGCGGTCACCGCCGACAACACGTCCATCAGGCTCTCGGCGGCGAGCCTGACCTTCACCCCGGCCAACTGGGACACCGGCCAGCCCGTCCTCGTGCACGGCGTCGAGGACGCGGATTCCTCCGACGACACCGCCTCGATCAGCCTCGCCGCCAGCGGCGGCGGCTACAGCGCCACGAGCACGGTGTCGGTGACGGTGAGCGACGATGAGGCGGCCGGCCTGAGGCTGTCGACCTCCACGCTGTCGATCGGCGAGGGGCTGTCCGCCAGCTTCACGGTGCACCTCAACACCCAGCCCTCGGCCGCCGTCACGCTGACGCTCTCGCCCTCGGATGCCGGGGATGTCTGGGTGCATTCGGGCGCCGGGGCTGCATCCAGCTCGGCGATTTCGCTGTCGAAGACCAGCCTGAGCTTCTCGACCTCGAACTGGAGCGCCCCGCAGAGCGTGCAGGTGACCGGCGTTCAGGACGAGGACGCCCACAGCGAGAACGTCCTGGTCAACCTGCTGGCTGCCGGCGGCAACTACCAGGGCGAGTCCGCCAGCGTGCAGGTGCAGGTGATGGACGATGAAACCGCCGGGCTGGATGTCTCGACCAGCGCCCTGACGGTGGGCGAGGGTTCGGTCGGCCGCTTCACCGTGCGGCTGGAAAACCCGCCGAGCGCCGCCGTCAGTGTCTCGCTGGTCAGCAGCGACGCCGCGGCCACGGCATTCCCCAGCCGGCTGAACTTCACGACCTCGAACTGGGACACCCCGCAGACGGTGATCGTCTCAGGGACCCAGGACGCCGATTCGATCAACGGCCGGGCGACCCTCAACCTCAGCGCCTCGGGCGGCAACTACACCGGCCTGACCGCCAGGGTCCAGGTGACGGTGACGGACAACGAGGCCGCCGGCCTGACGCTGTCCTCGTCGAACCTGAACGTGCGGGAGGGGGGAACGGCAAGCTTCACGGTGCGGCTCAACACCCAGCCCTCCAGCTCGGTGTCGCTGTCGCTGTCGAGCCCGGATGACGAGATCAGCCTGGGGCAGAGCAGCCTGAGCTTTACGACTGACAACTGGAATACCGCCCAGTCCGTGCAGGTGACCGGCGTCCAGGACGACGATGCCGTCAGCGAGAGCGCATCGATTCAGCTGAGCGCCGCAGGCGGCGGATACGCCGGCGTGAGCTTCGCCGTCCAGGTGGATGTCATCGACGATGACACCCCGGCGCTGAGCCTGTCGCACTCGACCATGACGATGGATGAGGGCGCCTCGCGCAGCTTTGAGGTCCGGCTCAGAAGCAGCCCGAGCGAGCAGGTGAGGGTGACGCTGGCCAGCGACGACGACGGGGCATTGACGGTCTCGCCGGCGCGCCTGGTGTTCACCGACCACAACTGGAACACCGCACAGCGGGTGACGATCACCGCTGTCCAGGATGCCGATTCCAGCGCCGAGACGGTGACCGTCAGCGCCGGCGCCGCAGGCGGCGACTATGCCGGGATCAGCGGCAGCGTCCGGGTCAGTGTGCGGGACGACGAGGGCATCGGCCTGACGCTCTCGGCCTCGCCCCTGAACATGGATGAGGGGCAGACGTTCACCATGGCGGTCAAGCTCAACACCAGGCCTGCTGATGCGGTGGTTCTGACCTTCCAGCACGCCGGCAACACGGTCAGTGTCTCGCCGCACTCCCTGACCTTCCAGCCCTCCAATTGGAGCGCGCCCCAGAATTTCTCGGTCTACGCCTATCCGGATGACGACGCCACAGATGGTCGGGTCACCGTCAACCTGAAAACCTCGAGCGCCGACACCGACTACAACGGGCTGACCCGGGGGCTGCTGGTGCAGATCAGGGACCCCCAGGCGGTCAGCCTGAAGCTGTCGCGCTCCGACCTGACGATCGGCGAGAGCTCCCGCGCCAGCTTTGGCGTGCAGCTGAGCAGCCAGCCGACCGCCGCCGTGACGGTGTCGGTCGCCAGCGACGACACCGCCGTGGCGCAGGTCTCGACGCAGACCCTGAGCTTCACGACCTCGAACTGGAACAGCCCGCAGACGGTCACGGTCACCGGGGTCCAGGACGCCGACACGGTGAACGGCTCGACCTCTGTCAGCCTGAGCGCCGCGGGCGGCGACTACGCCGGCAGGACCGGCTCGGTCGGGGTGACGGTGCTCGACGACGATGCCGTCGGCCTGACGCTGTCCTCCTCCACCGTCAATGTGCCCGAGGGCGGCCGGACGGCCTTCACGGCCCGCCTCAACCTCCAGCCGACCGGGCCGGTGAGCGTGTCGGTGGTCAGCAACAGCGGCGTCGCGACCGTGTCCGAGCTGACCAGCCTGAGCTTCACCCAGACCGACTGGAGCACGCCGAAGACCGTGGTGCTGACCGGAGCCGAGGATGACGACGCCGTCGACGAGACCGCAGTGGTCAGCCTGAATGCCGCCGGGGGCGGATACGGGGGCGTCAGCGTCAGCGTGCAGGTGACGGTGGTCGATGACGACAGGCGCACCCTGAGACTGTCGTCCCAGACGCTGAGGATCGGCGAGAGCTCGCAGGGCAGTTTGAGTGTTCGCCTGAGCAGCCGCCCGAGCGCCAGCGTGACGCTGAACGTGTCCAGCAGCGACGGCGGCGCCGCGACGGTGACCCCGTCGAATCTGACCTTCCCCCCGGGCGACTGGAACATCCCCCAGAGCGTGACGGTTCAGGGGGTTCAGGACGACGACTCGAATGAGGAGCGAGTTGAGATCCGGTTCAGCGCCACAGGCGGCGACTACGGCGGCGTCACGGGCCGCACGGCCGTGACCGTGGAGGACGACGAGGGCATCGGCCTGACGCTGGCGTCCTCGACGCTGACGGTGCTGGAGGGTGCGACGATCAATGCCAAGGTGCGTCTCAACATCGAGCCGAGCGGGCCTGTCACGCTCTCCCTGGTGAGCAGCGACTCCGCGGCGAGACTGCTGCAGAGCAGCCTGAGCTTCAACACCGCCAACTGGGAATCATTCCAGACGGTGACGATTCAGGCGGTTCATGACCCCGACGCCGACAACGAGAATGCCACGGTTCGCATCACCGCCGCGGGCGGGGGCTATTCCGGTTCGGGCAGGGAGTTTTCGGTGTCGGTGGTCGACGACGAGCGCCGCGGGCTGGCGCTCTCGTCGGATGATCTGAGGATCGGCGAGGGCGGCATCAGCCGCCTGACGGTGCATCTCAACAGCCAGCCCAGCGCCGCGGTGACGGTCAGCCTGTCGAGCAGCGGCACCGGTGCGCTGACCCTGGCGCCCTCCGCCCTGACCTTCAGCGCCCTCAACTGGAACACGCCGCAGACGGTGATCCTGACCAGCCTGCAGGACGCCGATTCCAGGGACGACACCGCGACTGTCAGCCTCAGCGCCGCGGGCGGCGACTACGCCGGAATGAGCGACAGGGTCGACGTGACGATCAAGGACGACGAGGCGGTCGGGCTGGCGCTCTCGTCCTCGGAGCTGACCGTTCAGGAGGGTGAGAGCGAGAGCTTCACGGTCAAGCTCAACACCCAGCCGACCAGCCCGGTGACCCTCTCGGTCAGCAGCGGCAACGGCTCGGTGGCGACGGTGTCGGTCGCCTCGCTGGCATTTACCGGCGGCAACTGGAGCACCCCGCAGGCGATCACCGTGTCGGGTGTCCAGGACGCCGATGCGGCCAATGGCAGTGCGGTGATCAGCCTGAGAGCCTCGGGCGGCAACTTCGCCGGCGTCAGCGACAGCGTCGTGGTCGCGGTCCGGGACGACGAGGCCCCCGACCTGATGGTGTCGGAATCGAGCCTGACCATCGGCGAGAGCGGCAGCGGCGACTTCACCGTGAGGCTGAGAAACCGGCCGATGGCTGCGGTGACGGTCGCCGCAGTGAGCAGCAACACGGCTGCGGCCTCGCTCTCGGCCGCCAGCCTGAGCTTCACGACCTCGAACTGGAATACCCCGCAGACCATCACGGTTTCGGGGGTTGACGACAGCGACGCCCTTGAATCCAGATCGCGCATCGATCTGACGGCTACGGGCGGCGGCTACGAGGGGCTGGTCAAGAGTGTCCAGGTGACGGTCTGGGACGACGAGGCCGCCGGCCTGGGCGTGTCCGCTGCGACGCTGTCGATTCAGGAGGGGGCCACGGGCAGCTTCACGGTGCGCCTCAACACCGTCCCGGCCGGGACGGTGTCGGTGTCGCTGAGCAGCTCCTCGGCGGCGGCGACGGTGTCGCCGGCGAGCCTGAGCTTCACGACCTCGAACTGGGACACGGTGCAGACCGTGACGGTGGCCGGGGTGCGGGATGCGGATTCGGTCAACGGCAGTGCGACCATCACCCTGGCGGCCTCGGGCGGGGGCTATGCGGGCATTTCCAGGAGCGTCGAGGTGACGGTTGTCGACGGGGTCGCGACCGGGCTGACGCTGTCGGCGGCGTCGCTGGCGATCGAGGAGGGCTCGAGCGGCAGCTTCACCGTCCAGCTCTCCAGCCAGCCCACCCAGGCGGTGACGGTGTCCGTGGCCAGCGATGATGCCTCTGTGTCGGTGGCGACCACCAGCCTGGCGTTCAGCACCGGCAACTGGAGCACGCCGCAGAGCGTGACGCTGACCGGCGCCCAGGACGCCGACGCCGACCACGAGAGCACCCACGTCCGGCTGACGGCGTCGGGCGGCAACTACCAGGGGATCAACGCCAGCATATCTGTGGATGTCAGCGACGACGATGCGCCGGGCCTGAAGCTGTCGAGCTCGACGCTGACCGTCGCCGAGGGCGCCTCCGAAACCCTTACGGTGCGCCTCAACATTCAGCCGGCCTCGGCCGTGACGGTGGCGGCCGCGATTTCCGGCAGCGCCGCGACGCTGTCGCCGGGCAGCCTGAGCTTCACGACCGACAACTGGAGCGCCCCCCAGACGCTGACCGTCACCGGAGTCCAGGACGCCGATGCCGCTGACGCCAGCGTCACGGCGACCCTGACGGCGTCGGGCGACAGCGAATACGCCGACCTCAGCTCGACGGTGGCGGTGACGGTGGACGACGACGAGGAGCTCGGGATCAAGGCGCTGCCCGGCGAGCTCACCGTGCAGGAGGGCGAAACCGGCAGCTTCACCGTCCAGCTCACCAGCCAGCCGAGTGCGGCGGTGACGCTGTCGGTCGCCAGCGACAGCGGCAAGGCGACCGTCTCGTCGGCGAGCCTGACGTTCACCGCAGCCAGCTGGAGCACCGCCCAGAGCGTGACGGTCACGGGGGTTCAGGACGCGGATTCGAACACCGAGACGGTGACGGTCAATCTCAGGGCGGTGGGCGGCGACTACACCGGGCTGGGGCAGAGCGTGCAGGTGACGGTCCGGGACGACGAGGCGGTGGGCCTGCGGCGCTCCGTGCCCTCGGTGTCGGTTCAGGAGGGCGCCACCGGGACGTTCACCGTGAGCCTCGCCACCCGGCCGACGCATGACGTCAGTGTGCGGCTCTCCAGCAGCGACCATTCGATTTCGGCGGTCGCACCGGGGACCCTGAACTTTACCCGCTCGAACTGGTCGACCGAACAGACTGTGACGGTCACCGGGACGCAGGACGACGACGCCGACAACAACAGCAATCGCATCAACATGACCGCCTCGGGCGGCAACTACGCCGGCGTGACCGGGTTCGTGCAGGTCACCGTGATCGACGATGAAACCGCAGAGCTGGAGCTGTCGCTCCTGAGCCTGACGATCGGCGAGGGCTCCAGCGGCAGCTTCACCGTCCGGCTGGCCAGCCGTCCCAGCGGCCCCGTGGCGGTGTCGGTCGCCAGCGGCAACACCGCCGCGGCGCAGGTCTCGACGACGGCGCTGAGCTTCACGGCGACCAACTGGAACCAGCCGCAGACCATCACGGTCACCGGCGTCCAGGATGCGGACTCCGCCTCCGGCAGCTCGACCATCAGCCTGTCGGCGCTGGGCGGCGGCTACGACGGCGTGACCGGGGCGTTTCAGGTGACGGTGACCGACGACGAGGCCGTCGGCCTGACGCTGTCGTCCTCGACGCTGACCGTCGGCGAGGGGGCCAACCAGAATCTGACGGTGCGCCTCAATGTCCAGCCGTCGGGGCCGGTGAGCGTCTCGGTTGCCAGCAGCAGCGCCGCTGCGGTCGGGGTGGCGCCGAGCCGGCTGAGCTTTACCCGTGCGAATTGGGGCACGCCGCAGACGGTGGTTTTGACCGGCGTCGAGGACGACGATGGCGTCGACAACCGGGCGGCGGTGAATCTCAATGCCTCCGGAGGCGGCTACGGGACGATCAGCGCCGGCGCCCAGGTGACGGTGGTCGATGACGACATGCCGCGCCTGAATCTGTCGGCCTTCGCCCTGACGATCGGCGAGGCCTCCTCGGGGGCGTTCACTGTTCGCCTGAATACCCGCCCGAGCACCAGCGTGACGGTGCCGGTCTGGGTCAGCGACGGCGGTGCGATCACAGTGACGCCCCAGAGCCTGACGTTCACCGCAGACAACTGGAGCGCGCCCCAGAGCGTGACGGTCTCAGGGGTCCAGGACATCGATGCGCAGCCCGAGCGCGTGTCCATCGGGCTGCCCGCCTCCGGAGCCGAATACAACGGCGTCGTCGGCGGCCTGTCGGTGCTCGTCGAGGACGACGAGGCGATCGGCCTGACGCTGTCGTCCTCGACCCTGACGGTTCGGGAGGGCGGCACGACCAGCTTCACGGTGCGCCTGAATACCATCCCGCAGACCCCGGTGAGCCTGATGATGGGGACCAGCGGCACGGCGGTGACGCTGGCGCCGCACAGCATGAGCTTCTCGCAGCTCAATTGGAGCACGCCGCAGACGGTGACCGTCACCGGGGTTGAGGATGCCAATGCCGTCAGCGAGATCCTGGCGATTCGAATCATAGCCATCGGCGGCCCCTACTCCAGCGTGCAGCGGGAGCTGTCGGTGCAGGTGATCGACAGCGACACGGCCGGGCTGGCGCTCTCGTCCAGAACGCTGACGCTCGGGGAGGGCAGCGCCAGCCGCTTTATGGTTCGCCTCGCCAGCGAGCCGACCGCAACCGTGACGCTGAGGCTCTCCAGCGGCGGCAGCGGCGGCGGGGCGCTGAGCCTGTCGAGCAGCAGCCTGAGCTTCACCGCCCAGAACTGGAACACCCAGCAGACGGTCGAGCTGACCGCATCCCAGGACGCCGATTCCGATCACGAGACCGCAACCGTCAGCATCAGCGCCGCCGGCGGCGACTACGCCGGGATCAGCGAGTCGCTGTCGGTGACGATCAAGGACGACGAGGCCGTCGGCCTGGCGCTGAGCGCATCGCTCGTGTCGGTGCAGGAGGGCAGCACAGGCAGCTTCACCGTGCGGCTCAACAGGCAGCCGAGCGCCCCGGTGATGGTCTCGGTCGCCAGCGCCGACGTCTCGGTCGCGACCACATCGGTCGCCAGCCTGTCCTTCAACAGCGGCAACTGGAGCACGGTGCAGACGGTGAGCGTGACCGGGGTGCAGGACGCCGACTCGGACAACGGCAGCACCCAGATCAACCTGAGCGCCTCGGGCGCCAACTTTGCCGGCGTGACCGACGCCGTCACCGTGGTGGTGCAGGACGACGAGGGCTTTGACCTGATCGTCTCGGCCGCAAGCCTGACGGTGACCGAGAGCGCCAGCTCCCAGGTCACCGTCAGGCTGAGCGCCCAGCCGGAGGGGACGGTGTCGGTGGCCATTGCCAGCAGCGATGCGACCGCGGTGTCGACGTCCCAGGCGACGATGCAGTTCTCGCCATCCAACTGGAATATTGCCCAGACGCTGATGGTCAACGGCGTCGACGACGAGGACACCCTGCAGGAGAGCGAGACGGTCACCCTGACGGCCTCGGGCAGCGGCTACGACGGGCTGGTGAAGCGCATCGATGTGACGGTGTGGGACAACGACTCGGCCAGCCTGGTGCTGAGCGCCGGCAGCATCACGATGAACGAGGGCGGCACCGCCAACTTCACGGTGCGGCTCAACGTCGAGCCGATCGGGCCGGTCTCGGTGACGATCACGCCGGCGCTGGCGGCGCTGAGCGCCCTGCCCTCGAGCCTCAGCTTCACAACCTCGAACTGGAGCACGGTGCAGACGGTGACCCTGTCGGCGGTGCGGGATGCGGACGCCGAGGATCTCGTGTCGAGCGTCACCGTGTCCGCCGCGGGCGGCGGCTTCGAAAACCGCTCGTCCGTTGTTGCGGTGACTGTGAGGGACGGGCAGAGCACCGGGCTGATGCTGTCGCCCTCGACGCTGGCGATCGACGAGGGCAACAGCGGCAGCTTCACCCTGCGGCTGACCAGCCAGCCCAGCGCCGCGGTGACGGTTTCGGTTGTCAGCGCCGACACCTCTGCGGCGTCGGCTTCGGTGTCGAGCCTGGCCTTCAATGCCGGCAACTGGAATGAACCGCAGACCGTCACGGTGACCGGCGCCGAGGACGCCGACAGCGCCCACGAGAGCACCAGCATCACCCTGACGGCGGCGGGCGGCAACTACGAGGGCATCACCGACAGCGTGCAGGTGACCGTCAGCGACGATGAGGCCCCGGGGCTGAGGCGCTCGACCCCGGCGCTGAGCGTTGCCGAGGGCGGCACCGCCACCTTCTCGGTGCGCCTGACGCTGCAGCCGTCCCAGCCCGTGTCGGTGTCGCTCTCGCTCAGCAGCGGCGCTGCGACGCTGTCGACCGCCAGCCTGAGCTTCTCAGCCGCCACCTGGAATGCGGATCAGACCGTGACGGTGACCGGGGTCCAGGATCCGGACGCGGTCGACGAGAGCGCCGTCATCACCCTGACGACCTCGGGCGACACCCAGTACCAGAGCCTCAGTGCAACGGTCGCACTGACGGTGACCGACGACGATGTCGCCAGGATCAATGTGAATCCCGCCTCGCTGAAGATCATCGAGGGCGAGTCCGGCATCTTCGCCGCCCGGCTCAGCAGCCGCCCGAGTGCGACGGTGGTGGTCTCGGTCGCAGCCAGCAGCGACTCGGCGACGGTCTCGCCGCAGAGCCTCACGTTCACCCAGACCAACTGGAGCCTCTCCCAGAGCGTGACGGTCGGGGGCGTCGAGGACTCCGACTCGAACTCCGAAACGCTGAGCGTCAGCCTGAATGCCGCCGGCGGCGACTACTCCGGGCTGAGCAGGAGCGTCCCGGTGACGATCCGGGACGATGAGGCGGTCGGGCTGCGGGTCTCGCCCGAGTCGGTGAGCCTCTCGGAGGGCGGCACCGGAAGCTTCACGGTCAGGCTCTTCAACCGGCCCAGCGAGGCTGTGACGGTCTCGGTCGGCAGCGCCAGTGCACAGGTCGCAACGGCGGCCCCGGCGAGCCTGAGCTTTACGACCTCAGACTGGAACACCGCCCAGACGGTGACGATCAGCGGCACCCAGGATGACAACGCCGTCAACGGCAGCACCCGGATCAACCTGACCGCCCAGGGGGGCAATTACAACAATGCGTCCGAGAGCGTGCAGGTGACCGTCAGCGACGATGAGACCGCCGCCCTGGATGTGTCGCTGAGCACCGTGCAGATCGGCGAGGGCAGCAGCGGCAGCTTCACGGTGCGTCTGAGCGCCGTTCCGACCCAGAACGTCGCCGTGTCGGTTTCCAGCGACAACACGGCGGCCGTGTCGGTTTCGGTCTCGAGCCTCAACTTCACCCCGCAGAACTGGAGCACACCGCAGACGGTTCAGTTCACCGGCGTCCAGGACCTGAACACCACCCACGAGGACACGGTCATCAGGCTGAGCGCCGCGGGCGGCGAGTACTCGGGAGCCTCGCACAGCATCAATGTGCGGGTCAACGACGACGAGGTCGCCGGCCTGAGGCTGTCGTCCCCGACGCTGACGATCAATGAGGGCGATGGCCAGAACCTGACGGTGAGCCTCAACATTCAGCCGACCGCCCAGGTCACCGTGTCGGCGTCGATCGCCAACACCGCAGCTGCGACGGTCACCCCGGCGACCCTGGTGTTTGACACGGATGAATGGAGCACAGCCCAGACGCTGAGGATTTCCACCGTCCAGGACAGCGACGCCGTCGATGAGAGCACGACCCTGACCCTCAGCTCCTCGGGCGGCAACTACGCCGGCCTGAGCAGCGCCGTGGCGATTTCGGTCGACGACGATGAGCGGGCCGGCCTGGCGCTGTCGAGCGACCGGCTGACGGTGCACGAGGGGCTGAGCGGCGACTTCACCGTGAAGCTGACCAGCCGGCCCAGCGTCAATGTGACGGTCACCCTGTCGAGCAGCGACGCTGCGGCGACGCTGTCGACCCAGAGCCTGACGTTCACCACCGGCAATTGGAATGTCGCCCAGACGGTGACGGTGCACGGCAGCGACGACGCCGATGCCGCCGACGGGCAGGCCGCCATCACGCTGGCGGCTGCCGGCGGGGATTACGACGACGTCACCGGCAGCATCGCAGTGACGGTGCAGGACGATGAGGCCGCCAATCTGATGCTGTCGGCCTCGGCGCTGACGGTCGAGGAGGGCGAGACCCGCAGCTTCACCGTGCGCCTGAGCATCGTGCCCACCCATGACGTGACGGTTGCACTGGTCAGCGGCGATGCCGGGGTTTCGCTGTCGAGCACAAGCCTGGCGTTCACCTCGGGCAACTGGAGCACGCCCCAGAGCGTGACGATCAGGGGCGTCGAGGACGACGACGCCCGGTCGATCACAACCAGCATTGCACTGACCGCCTCGGGCGGGGCCTACGCCGGGATCAAGGGCAGCCTCAATGTGACGGTGACGGACGATGAGACGGCCGGGATCCAGCTGTCGGCGAGCAGGCTGACCATCGGCGAGGGCTCCAGCGCCGTCGTCTCCGTCAGGCTCGCCAGCAAGCCGTCTGCCAATGTCACGGTGCAGATCACGAGCAACAGCACGGCGGTCTCGCTGTCTGCCGCCAGCCTGAGCTTCACGGTGCAGAACTGGAGCGTCGCCAAGCAGCTGACCATCAGGGGCACCCAGGACGCCGACTCCGACCCGGAAAGCGCCCTGATCAGCATGACCGCCTCGGGCGGCGACTATGCCGGGGTCTCGACGGGCCTGCAGATGTCCGTGACCGATGATGAGGCCGTTGGCCTGACGCTGTCGTCCTCAACCCTGACGGTGCACGAGGGCGCCTCGGGTGTCTTCACCGTGCGCCTCAATGTCGCACCGAGTGCCGCCGTGGCGCTCTCGCTGACCAGCGGAAACGTCGGGGCGAGCATCTCCCCGGCGGTGCTGAACTTCAACACCGAAACCTGGAGCACGCCGCAGACCGCGACCGTCACCGGCGCTCAGGACACCGATTCCTCCGATATCAGCACGCAGATCAGCATCGCCGCCTCGGGCGCCGTCGAATACGCCTCGCAGCGGGCGCAGGTGCTGCTCTATGTCAGGGACGACGACACGCCGTCGCTGCAGCTGTCGGCCTCGAGCATGACGGTGGGCGAGGGCGGCAGCGGCAGCTTTGACCTCAAGCTGACCACCCAGCCGAGTGCATCGGTTCAGATCGACCTCGCAGTGGCTGCCGCCGGCGTGGTGTCGCTGTCGACCTCGACCCTGACCTTTACCGCCGGCAACTGGAACACCTGGCAGACCGTGACGGTCTCAGGGGTCGAGGACGACAACTCCGACGATGCCAGCACGACCATCAGCCTGAGCGCCTCGGGCGGCGACTACCAGGGGCTGTTGGCGGACGTTTCGGTCCAGGTGGATGACGACGACATGATCGGCTTCACGTTCTCGTCATCGACCGTGGTGATACACGAGGGGCGTTCGGGAACCTTCACCGTGAAGCTCAACACCCAGCCCACCGGAAATGTCAGCGTTGCACTGACCAACCACTCGACGGCGGCGGTGACGCTGCAGACCTCCAGCCTGACCTTCACTGCGGACAATTGGGGCACGCCGCAGACGGTGACGCTCGTCGGCGTCGAGGACAGCGACAACATCAATGACCAGGCCATCATCGGCCTGGCCGCCTCGGGCGGCGGGTATTCCAGCGCCACCACCAGCCTGTCGGTGACCGTGGTCGACGATGAGGCGTTCGGATTGGTGGTGTCGACCGAGAGCCTGAGCATCGACGAGGGCTCCTCCGGCAGCTTCACGGTGCGCCTGAAAACGCAGCCGCCAGGCAATGTGACGGTGGGGATCACAAGCGGGCACACCGGAGCAGAGCTGTCGTCCGCCAGCCTGCTCTTCACCGCCGCAAACTGGAATACGGCGCAGACGGTGACGGTGCGGGCGCTTGAGGACGGCGATTCCGTCGATAACACCGCGCACATTCAGCTGGCCGCCACGGGGGGCAGCTACGACGGCCTGGCGGCCAATGTCGTCGTATCGATTGATGACAACGACACCGTGGGACTGACGATGTCGGCCTCGAAGATCACCGTGAATGAGGGCAGCTACGGCGAGCTGACCCTCAGCATGAACACCAGGCCCTCGTCTGATGTGTGGGTGAGCATTACCAGCAGCTCGCCGTGGGTGAGCGCCTCCAAGGGGCGTGTGGAGTTCCGGAGAAGCGCGTGGCCGAATCAGCAGTACGTCATCCAGATCGCCGGGCTCAATGATGCCGATGCGCTCGACAATGAGGCCACCCTCACCGTGGCGGCTTCCGGCGGCGATTACGAGGGGGTCACGACCAGCGTCCAGGTGGTCGTGACGGATCTGGACACCTACGACATCGTCGTGGCGCCCTCGAGCCTGACCGTGCACGAGGGCGGCAAGGCGACCTTTTCGGTGCGGCTGTCCTCCAAGCCGGCCGTGACGCAGGTGACTGTGGCGGTGAGCGTCGACGGCACCTCGACCCTCTCGACTTCAAGCCTGACCTTCACCCCCTCCAACTGGAACACCCTGCAGTCCGTCGATGTCATGGCCGCCCAGGACGCCGATGCCCTCGACGGTTCGGCGACCGTGCAGCTCAGCAGCAGCGGCGGCGCCTACAACAATCAGACCCAGAGCATTGCGGTGAGTCTGATCGATGATGACGCCCCCGGCGTGAAGGTGTGGAATACCACCCGAACCGTCAATGAAAACAGCACGGGCTCTTTCAGGGTCAGCCTCAATACCCAGCCCGATTCCGATGTGACGGTGAACATCGCCAGCAGCAGCAGCACCGTGCTGAGCGTCTCCAGCTCCAGCCTGACCTTCACGTCGAGCAACTGGAGCAATGTCCGGACGGTCAATTTCACGGCAAGCCACGACAGCGATTCCAATGACGGCAGCGCCACCATCACGCTGGTCTCATCCGGTGGCGGCTTCCCCTCATCGACCCAGAGGGTGGCGGTGACGATCTACGACGACGAAGACCCCGATATTGAGATTGATCCCAGCACGAAAAGGATCAAGAAAGGCGGCACCACATTGATCAGATTTAGGCTGGCCACACCGCCGACCAACCGGGTCAAGGTCACGGTGGGCAGCGGAAATTCACTGCTGGCGGTTCGGGATACGGTCTTCCGGTTCTATCCGCACACCTGGAATCGGTGGAGGGATGTCCGGTTCTATTCACTGGGGCAGGCGGGCGACGGGGAGACCGGTGCGGGATCGATCCGCTTCAACGCCACCGGCGAAAGTTACGAGGGTTTTGTCAAGGATTACGCCGTCGACATTGAGGAGGAGGAGCTGCATCCCCGTCTGGCTCTGTCGGACACCCTGATGAGGGTGCAGGAGGGTCAGACGGCCTACTTCACCGTGCGGCTGGCGAATCGGCCCTCGAGCGATGTCGTGGTCTCGCTGAGCAGCGACAGCGCTTTCGCCTCGCTCTCGGCCACGAGCCTGAGCTTCTCCAGGAGCAACTGGAATACGATGCAGGGGGTGTGGGTGTCGGCATCGAACGACAGCACCACCACCGGCGACCGGCTCGCCCTGATCAGCGTCAGCTCCTCGGGCGGCAACTATTCCGACCTCGCCAGAAAGATTCGCCTGACCGTGGTGGATGATGATGATCCGGAGCTGATCTTCTCCGAGAACGGCCTGAACGACGTCCGCCTGCCCGTTCTTGAGGGAAGCAGCACCGAGTTCACTGTCAGGCTGGCCACGCGGCCGTCTGCCAATGTGACGTTGTCGGCGAGCACCACATCAACCCTGGTGTCGCTCCCGACGAGCCAGCTGACCTTCACCACCGGCAACTGGAATGTTCCGCAGAAATTTGTGATCAACGGGGTTGAAGACAGCAACACAAGCGGGCAGCGCTCTGTGAAGATCAAAATTTCCGCCCTCGGCGGCGGTTACGACGATCTGGTGCGGTATGTCGATACGGAGGTGCTGGATGATGACGGGGCCCAGGTGATCGTGCGCACGTCGAGCCTGAGGATCGTCGAGGGCCAGCAGGGTTCGGTGACGGTCGCCCTCTCCCAGTCGCCCGGCGACACAGTGGAGTCCGTGCGCATATTCACCCACAAGGAGGGGCTGTCGCCTCCGGGGGGCACCTACTTCTACTTCAACAAGGACAACTGGAATGAGCCGCAGACCTACAACTTCACGGCCCTCCACGACGCCGACGGGGTCGACGACACGGATGCGCTGCTGTTCCGCACGCGCACCAGGGTCTTCAGTGATTACGAGCTTCCGATGTGGATCATTGACGATGACCCATACACCATCGAGGTCTCGGCCAGCCAGCTGACGATAGGCGAGGGCTCCAGCGGGCAGTTGGCGATCAGGCTGAACGCGCGGCCGACGGCGCCGGTTGCGGTCACCGTTTCCAGCACGTCCGCAGACCTGCGGCTCTCGACCTCGAGCCTGCTCTTTGATCTGGGCAATTGGGACATCGCGCAGAACATCACGATCCATGGGGTGCAGGACAGCGATACGGTGTCCGAGAGTGCGCAGGTGAACATCCGGGCGCTGGGCGGCGGCTACAGCCGGGTGACCCGGGCCGTTGCGATCAATGTGAGCGACGACGATGCCGCGGGCCTGACCCTGTCGTCCTCGACGATGGCGCTCGAAGAGGGGTCCAGCCAAAACTTCTCTGTGAAGCTCAATTCCCAGCCCGCATCCAGTGTCAGCGTGACGGTTGTCAGCGGCGGCGGGGATGTCTCGGTATCACCGGCCAGCCTGGTCTTTACCGGCGCCAACTGGAGCCAGCCGCAGAGCGTCACGGTCATCGCCTTCCAGGATTCCGACATCATCGACGAGAGCACGACCATCACGCTGAATGCCACGAGCGACTACTCCTCTGCCGAGGCGGTCCTGTCCGTGACGGTTGCCGACGACGACGCCCCGTCGCTGGTGCTGTCGAGGCGCTCGCTAATCCTTGAGGAGGGCGAATTCGAAACCTTCAGGGTCAGCCTGGCGACCCGTCCCACGAGCAAGGTGACGGTCATCCCGACCCTCAGCGACAAACAGGTGCTGACTGTGCAGCCCTACGACAAGATGGAATTCACGACTTCAAACTGGCAGACCCCGCAGGTCTTCACAATCTGGGCCAGGAATGGATTGACCACATCTGACGATATCGAGACGGTAAACCTGGCGGCCACAGGCGGTGGATATTCCTCCGAGTCCGAGAGCGTTGTCGTGAGGGTGCTCGATAACGACAGCGAGGGCCTGCTGGTCAACGATCCCAGCGGGATTGCGCGCGAGGGCGGGGCTGACCACACCGGCTATTTCTCGCTGAATTCGATACCGGAGGACGACGTGGTCGTGAGCATCACATTCACAGACAGCACAAAACTGAGGGCGATTCCCGACAGGGTGGTCATCTCCCCCGAAGACTGGCGCGATCGCCAGCACTTCAGCATCCGGGCGCTGCAGGACGACAACGCCCTCAGCGAAGTGCTCTCCGTGCGATACGAGGCGGCCGGGGCCGATTACGACGGTCAGGTGGTCACCGGCAGCATCAGCGTCTACGACAACGATGTCGCGGGCATTTACACCTCAAACTCAGAGCTGACCGTGCAGGAAACCGGCACGGGCAGCTTCGGGGTGACGCTGCTCTCGGCGCCCCACAGAAGCACGACCCTGACTGCGACCATCGCCAACACCACGATCGCCACAGTCTCTCCGGCGACGCTGACATTTGATGCGACCAACTGGAACGTCCAGCAAAATCTGACGGTGTCGGGGGTGCGGGACAGCGATTCGAGACATGAAACGACCTCGCTGCAGCTGGCGACCTCCGGATTCGAATACGAGGGGAAAGTCAAAAACATCACCATATACGTGACGGACAACAACACCAGCCTGACCCCGGACATCGAGCAGCTGGATGGGGCGGCGCTGAGCCTGTCGGTCGAGGAGCTGACTTTTGACGAGGGCGGCACCGGCAGCTTTGATGTCCAGCTGGAGCTCCAGCCGCTGGCGGAGGTCACGGTGACGCTCAGCAGCAGCGACCCCGCCATTGCGATCGCACCGCAGGAGCTGACCTTCACGCCCGAGGATTGGGACACCCCGCAGAGCGTGCTGCTCGAGGGCGGCCAGGACGAGGACGCCGCGGATCTCGCCGCCACCATCAGCCTGAAGGCGGCGGGCGGCGGGTATGACGGGGTCACGGCCGAGCTGGGCGTGAACCTGATCGACGACGAATACGCCGGTCTGGAGCTCTCGGCCGAGGTGCTCGAGCTGGTCGAGGGCGCCGGCGCCGAGTTCTCCGTCAAGCTGCTGTCGCAGCCGACGGTCGAGGTGTCCGTGGTGATCGAGAGCGGCGACGGCGCTGCCGCCTCGGTCGCCCCCGCCCGCCTGACCTTCACGGCGGAAAACTGGGGCACGGGTCAGGTCGTGACCGTCAGCGCCCTGCACGACGACGACTACGACGACGAGACGGTCAGCCTCCGGCTGCGCGCCTCGGGCGCCGAATACGAGGGCGTGACCGGCGAGCTCACCCTGGCGATTCAGGACGATGAGGGGCTGGCGCTGGCCCGCGCCGAGCGCGCCGCAGCCAGGCACGCCCTGGCCGAGCTGGGCCGCGCGATGCTCTCCAGCTCGCGCGAGGTCATCGGCCGGCGCTTTGACGCCGCCGCCGGTGCGCGCACGATGACGGTCGGCGGGCGCCAGGTCGGCCTCGGCGCCTCTGATGATGAGCGTGATCCGGCCGCACTGCTGGCGGCCTACCGGCTGCGCGCAGTCGAGGAAGATCAGAACCGCCGGCTCGCCGGCGCCGAGCGCTACCGCCTCGGCTGGTTCGGCCTGGACCGCATGGACGCCGACTGGCTCGGCGGGGTCGCACTGAAGGAGGGCAGGCCGGCATTCGCCGATCAGGCCCGCACCGCAGCCTCGATCAACCTGCCCTTCATCACCAGCTTCTCCTACGCAATGGCCGGCGACGTGGATTCGCACCTGGCCGGCCGGACGCTGTGGGGCAGCCACGATCAGCGCCGCTTCAACGGCTCCGTGGGCGACTTCGTGGGCGGCTCCCTCGGCGGGGCGTTCAGCTACGACGGCGCCCAGGACTCGATGTGGCTGGGCTTTGATCAGCGCACGCCCAACAGCTCGCTGTTCGGCCTGGCGCTGGGGCAGAGCGGCGGCGAGGCGCGCTACAGCGTGCTCGACCGCGAGACCGCCCTCGACACCAGCCTGACCACGCTGCTGCCCTACATGGACCTGAAGCTCGGCAGCGGCTCGCTGCACATGATGCTGGGGCTGGGCGCCGGCAGTGTCCAGAGCCTTGATGCCCTCGGGCGCAGGGAGCGCACCGGCCTGACCTTTGAGATGGCCTCGCTGGGCGGCAGCTGGCCGCTGGCGCGGCTGGGCAGCCTGAGGCTCTCCGCCGTCGGCAGCGCCGGAACCAGCCGCTTTGAGACCGAAAACAGCCCGGCGCCGGCCTTCGCCAATCTGAGCGTCGCGGTGCAGCAGCTGCGCGCGGGCGTCGAGCTCTCGCACGTCGGCCTCGGCGAGGCGGTGCAGGTCTCGCCGAGGCTGGGGATCTCGCTGCGCGAGGACGCCGGCGACGGGATCACCGGAACCGGCGTGGAGCTCACCGGCGCCGCCAACCTGTGCTTCCCCGAGCGTCGGCTCAGCCTGAACGCCTCGATGCAGTGGCTGGGCGTCCACTCCGCCGACGCCCTGGAGGAATGGGGCGCCACCCTCGAGCTGAGGCTGAAGTCGAGGGACTCCGCCGGGCGCGGCCTGTCGCTGGCGCTGGGGCCGGAGTGGGGGCCGCGCCTGGACCGCGTGCTGGAGCGGGAGGAGGCCTTTGGCCGCTCGGGTCCGGCGGCGCTGCAGACGCAGCAGATCCGGCGCACGGCGCTGGGCGGCAGCGCCGGCTACGGCTTTGACGCCTTCGGCGGCATGCTGACCCCCTACGTTGAATACACCCTCGTCGATGGCGACATGCCCTCGGATCAGCTGACCAACGGGCTGCGCTTCCGCAGCAGGGGCGGGCTGGAGTTCCGCCTGTTCAGCGAGCGGCAGAGCTATCAGAACAGCGAGGAGATCCGCAGGACCCGGCTGGAATTGCAGCGCAAGATGTATTAGCGGTGTTTGATCCCGCGCGCGGGACAGGGTGCGCGGGGGTCGCCCGCAGAGTCAGCTGGGATAGACAGGGTCAGCCGGGATAGACAGGGTCAGCCGGGATTGATGGGGTCAGCCGGGATCAACAGAGGTGACCCGAACCCGGCGGGCGCCGGGGACAATCTCGGGGGTCTTTCTGCGCCGCCAGATTTCGTCCAGGGCATTGCGGCCGGCGATGAGCAGCCCGAGGCTGACAAAGGCGCCGGCGGGCAGCAGCAGCGGCAGAAAGCCTGAGTCGGCCAGCCGCAGCCCCGAGCCCAGCCCCAGCAGCGCAAGGCCGTCGCCCAGCGTCCCGGCGCCGAGCAGCTCCCGCACCGCCCCCAGGACCAGCAGCACCGCGGCAAAGCCCAGCCCCATCCAGAGGGCGTCGGCGAGCGCCGCCGCCGGCGTGGTGCGCACGGCAAAGGCCTCGGCGCGCCCCAGAATCAGGCAGTTGGTGACGATCAGCGGGATGAATATCCCCAGCGCCTGGTAGAGCGGCAGGGCGTAGGCCTGCATCAGCAGCTCGATGCCGGTGGTGGTCGAGGCGATGATCAGCACGAAGGCCGGCAGCCGCACCGCCTGGGGTATCAGCGGGCGCAGCAGCGCCACCAGCACGCTGGAGATCATCAGCACGGCAAGAGTCGCAACCGCCATGCCGGCGGCGTTGACCAGGGAGTTCGACACCGCCAGCAGCGGGCACAGCCCCAGCAGCTGCACCAGGGCGGGGTTGCTGTGCCACAGGCCGTCGGCGGGCCGGGTCGTCATCGTCATCGTCTCGGAGCGCCGGCGGCGCCGGCATTGTCGCCGGTGTCTTTGCCGGCGTCTTCGCCGGCGTCTTCCCAGAGCACCGGACGGCCCTGCAGCTCGCCGTGCTGCCGGCGGTACTGCAGCAGCGCCCGGTGCACCGCCGAGACCACCGCGCGCGGGGTGATCGTCGCCCCGGTGAGCTGGTCGAAGTCGCCGCCGTCCCGCCGCACGCGCCAGTCGGCCGGCTGCTCGAGGGTGGCGCCGTCGAAGCTGAGGATCCAGTCGGATTTCGCCCGCTCAATGCCGTCGCCCAGGCCGGGGGTCTCCCTGTGCTGGACGGTGCGCACCCCGAAGACGACGGGCTCGGCATCGGGCGACACCGCCACCAGCAGGTCAATGGCGCCCGAGTAGCCGTCGGGGGCGCGCACCGGCAGCACATAGGCCCGCACCGCCCCGTCCTGGGCGATGACGTGGCCGGTTCTGGGCTCGGCATATCCGAAGCCCTCGAGGGTCAGCTCGCCGATCTCCACCGGCGGGGCGACGACGGCGCCGACAACCTCCAGCAGCTTGAGCTTGCGCGCCTGCTCGATGTTCTCGGCGATGCGCTCCCGGGTCATGTAGTCAATGCCGCCGAGCAGCCCGGCGCACACCAGGGCGAAGCCGCTCAGGCCGAGCAGGGCGCGGACGGGGTTATTCATCTGCCCGGCCTGCGCCCCGGCCGTGGCCGTAGACCCTGGGGCGCAGGTAGTAGTCGATCAGCGGGGCGGCGAAGTTGCTCAGCAGCACGCCGAAGGCGATGGCGTCGGGGTAGGTTCCCCAGACCCGGATGCAGTAGGTCACGACGCCGGCGAGCGCCCCGCAGACGAAGCGCCCCCAGGGCGTCGCCGAGGTGCTGACCGGGTCGGTCAGGATGAACCACGCCCCCAGCATCGTGGCGCCGCTGAACCAGTGCAGCAGCGCCGAGCCATGCCCCTCGGAGCTGCCGCCGTCCCAGCCGATCAGGGCGCACAGCCCCAGCGCGCCCAACAGTCCGAGCGGCCCGTGCCAGGTGATGATGCCGCGCAGCAGCAGCAGCAGCCCGCCGGCCAGGAACAGCGCGTTGACCCACTCCACCCCGCGCCCCCCGAACAGCCCGAAGATGTCGCGCGAGGCCTTGAACTCGGCCTCGTACATGCCGCCCCGCTCGAGCTTGAAGACCTCCAGGGCGGTGGCGGCGGTCCACTGATCCGGCAGCAGGGCGCCGCTGAAGGCGGCCCAGACCTCGGCCAGGGGGACGGCGGCGTCCGGGTGCGTCCAGCGCGTCATTTCGATCGGAAAGCCGATGAGCGCCACGACGTAGCCGATCATCGCCGGGTTGAACGGGTTGTGGCCGAGGCCGCCGTAGACGTGCTTGCCCAGCAGCACCGCCGACAGCGTGGCGGTCAGGCCGACGTACCAGGGGGCGTGGCCCGGCAGCGTCAGCCCCAGCAGCAGCGCGCAGATCAGCACGCTGCAGTCGCCCAGGCCGACCTCGACCGGCTGGCCGCGCAGCCTCAGCGCCAGCGCCTCGGCGGCCAGGGCGATCAGAACGCACCAGGCGAGCTGGATCAGCACGCCGGGGCCGAACCACCAGAGCTGCCCCAGCACCCCGGGGACCAGGGCGGCGGCGACCCAGAGCATGACGCGGCTGATCCCGCCCGGGGCGCTGACGTGCGGGGCCGAGGTCTTTTGCAGCATCAGGACGACCCCGATTTTGACTTTGACTTCGGCTCAGACCCCGATTCCGGCTTTGGTTCAGACCCCGACCCCGATTCCGACTCTGAGGCGGCGCTGCGAAGCCGCTCGCCGAGTGCCTCGATCTGCCCCTGAATGTGCTGGATGTCCCGCTCGGGCGCCTGGCGCCGCTGCAGCTCGGCCAGCTGCACCTGGGCCTGCCTCAGGGCGATGCCGAGCTGGTTGACATCGCCCGCCGGCTGGGGCGGCTCGGCCGCCGCATCCCCATCCCCATCCCCGTCCGCAGCCGCAGCCGCAGCCGATGCGCGCTGCTGCGCCTCGGCAATGGCGCTGCGATCCGCATGGCTGAGTTTGCGCGCCCGGCGGCGCTCCAGCAGCTCGGCCTCGCGCGCCTGTGCCAGGGCGCTGAGGCGCTCGTTGCGGGACTCAAAGCGCACCCGCGCGGCGTCCGAGGCCAGGCGCTCCCGCTCGGCGCTGTGCAGGTGGCGCTTGGCCTGGCGGTAGTACTCGACCAGCGGGATCTTGCTGGGGCAGACCCAGGAGCAGGCCCCGCACTCGATGCAGTCGGCCAGGCGGTGCTGCTCCAGGCGCTCATACTGCTGGGAGTGGCTGTAGGCGTAGAGCTGCTGCGGCAGCAGCGAGACCGGGCAGACCTCGACGCAGAAGCCGCAGCGAATGCAGGGCTGCTGTGGCGGCTGCGGTGCGACGGCCCCGGCGTCATCGGCGATCAGGCAGTTGACGGTCTTGCTGGCCGGCGTTCTGAGATCGCTGATGGCATAGCCCATCATCGAGCCGCCGACGATGAGCCGGGCGACGTCTTCGGGTGCACAGCCGGCGCTGCACAGCAGGTCCTCTATCGGGGCGCCGATGGGAATGCAGTAGTTCCCCGGGCGGGGAACGGCGCTGCCGGTGATGGTCGTGATGCGGTGCGTCAGCGGGGCGTCCTGATACACCGCAGTGGCCAGCGCCGCCAGCGTGCCGACGTTGAGGCAGAGCGCGCCGATGTCGGCCGGCAGCCCGCCCGCGGGGATCTCCCTGCCCAGCAGCGCCTCGGTCAGCTGCTTTTCGCTGCCGGCGGGGTAGAGCGCCGGCAGCACGCAGAGCCGGAAGTCCTCGTCGAAGTCCCGCGCGGTGCGCTCGATGGCGGCGATGGCCTCGGGCATCGAGTTCTCGACGGCGATGATGATGTCCCGGGCGCCCAGCAGCCGGCGCACCAGGGCGGCTCCCCGCAGCACCGTGTCGGAGTGCTCCCTCAGCAGGGCGGCGTCGGCGGTGATGTGCGGCTCGCACTCGACGGCATTGACGATCAGCGCCTCGGTGCGCTGCGCCCCGCTTTTCAGCTTGAGCGCAGTCGGAAAGCCGGCCCCGCCCAGCCCGGCCAGCCCGGCCGACTCGATGCGCCGGAATATCTCCGCGGGCTCCGGCAGCCGGGTCCACGGCTCGCTGCGGCGAAACGCATCCCGCCCGTCCGGCTCCAGCACCAGGTGCGGGGAGGGCAGTTGCGCGGGGTGGCACATCGGCGCCTCGGCGATGGCCAGGATGCGCCCCGAGGTCGGGGCGTGAACCCCGACGCCCTGACACCGCCCCAGCAATTCCCCGCCCAGCACGGCGCCCTCGAGGTCGACGCACACCGTCTCGGGATCGACCCGCAGATAGAGCCGCCCCGGAGCCTCGAGCAGCTCGATCGGCCGGGTCAGCGAGCGCTCCTTGTGCCCGGGCATGGCAATCCCCCGCAGCGGCCGCACCGGCTCGATGCGCACCAGGCTCACCAGCGCCCCCGGTCCGAGGCGATCAGGTTTTTCGGGTTTTCGGGCACCCAGCGCTCCAGCGTCACCGGCGCCTCGATCATGTCGATGCAGTCGACCGGGCAGGGCTCGACGCACAGGTCGCAGCCTGTGCATTCATCGGCGATAACGGTGTGCATAAGCTGTGCGGATCCGAGAATGGCGTCGACCGGGCAGGCCTGGATGCACTTGGTGCAGCCGATGCACTCGTCCTCCCTGATGTAGGCCACGCGCGCGACGTCCTCGACCCCGTGTTCGGCGTCCAGCGGCTCGGGTGCAACCCCCAGCAGCTCGGCCAGCTTGGCGATCCCGGCGGCCCCGCCGGGCGGGCACTTGTTGATGCTTTCGCCGGCCTCGGCGATGGCGGTGGCATAGGGGCGGCAGCCCGGGTAGCCGCACTGGCCGCACTGCGTCTGCGGCAGGATGGCGTTGATCTGCTCGACCAGGGAGTCGTCGTCGGTCTTGAGGCGCTCGGCCAGCACCCCCAGCAGGGCGCCGATGAGCACTCCCAGCAGCCCCAGCACCAGGACCGCGGCAATCCAGGGCTGCGCAATCAGGACGTCCACCCTCAGACCATGCCGGCGAAACCGGCAAATGTCAGCGCCATCAGGCCGGCGCTGATCAGCCCCAGCGGCGCCCCCCGAAACGGGTGGGGGACGTTGGCCGCCAGCAGGCGCTCCCGCAGCGCCGCCATCAGGATCAGCACCAGCGAGAACCCGACGGCGGCGCCGAAGCCGTAGAGCGTGGCCTTGAGCAGCGTGTCGTTCTCAGGCCGGTAGGTGTTCAGCAGGGCGACCCCCAGCACCGCGCAGTTGCTGGTGATCAGCGGCAGGAACAGCCCCAGGATCCGGTGCAGCAGCGGGCTCAGGCGGCGCACCGTCATCTCGGTCAGCTGCACCAGGGCGGCAATGGTGATGATGAAGGCAATGGTGCGCAGGAATTCGACCTGGAGCGGCACCAGCGCCCAGTGGTAGACGGCGTAGCTGACGCTCGATGACAGCGTCAGCACAAAGGCGGTCGCCAGCGACATGCCAATGGCGCCCTCGAGCTGCCCCGACACCCCCATGAACGGGCACAGGCCGAGAAACTGCACGAGGGCGAAGTTGTAGACCAGGATGGCGCCCAGCAGCAGGGTCAGCTCGTCCATCAGGCGGTGCGCAGGAGGTCTTCCCTGGAGCGCTCCAGCAGGGTGTCGATCTGCTCGGGAGCAATGCGCACCAGCAGCGGCTCGAATGGGCGAATGCGGTGCGATTTCAGGGGCGCCTCGCCGTCGCACCACTGCATCGGGGGAATGTTCAGCAGGCGCTCGCTGCGCTCGGCGAGCTTCGGCAGCGCCGGCTTCAGCCAGAGGATGAACAGGCGGTAGAGGTTCAGCCCCTGGCTGCAGATCGAGGCCGCCTCGGCGCCCCCGCCCGGCTCCCTGGCCAGCTGCCACGGGGCGTGCCTCTGGATGAACTCATTGGTGGCGTCGGTGCAGGCCATGATGCGCCGCACCGCCGCGGCGTACTGGCGCTGCTCGTAGCACTCGGCAATGCCGGCGCCCTCGGCCTGGATGCGCGCCCAGAGTTCCGGGTCGTGGAGCGACTCGCTGATCTCGCCGCCGCCCCACCTGTGCAGCAGGCCGGCGCAGCGGCTGGCGATGTTGACCAGCTTGCCGATCAGGTCGGAGTTGATGAGCTGGGCAAAATCGCCGAGGTTGAGGTCGATGTCCTCGACGCCGGCGCCCAGGCGCGCGGCAAAGAAGTAGCGCAGATACTCGGGATCGAGATGCTCGGCGTAGGTCCTGGCGAGGATGAAGGTGCCCTTGGTCTTGGACATCTTCTCGCCGTTGACGGTGAGAAACCCGTGCACGAATACCCCCGAGGGCATGCGCATGTCGGCGGCGTGCAGCAGCGCCGGCCAGAACAGGGTGTGGAAATTGGCGATGTCCTTGCCGATGAAGTGATAGACCTCATGGTCGCTGTCGGGCTTCCATATATCCTCAAATTCCTGCTCCCGGCCCCGGTTTTTCAGGTGGTTCAGCTGGCTGGCCATGTAGCCGATCGGCGCATCCAGCCAGACGTAGAAATACTTCCGGGTCTCGCCCGGGATGGTGAAGCCGAAGTAGGGGGCGTCGCGGCTGATGTCCCACTGCTGCAGCCCGGCGTCGAACCACTCCTGCAGCTTGTGCACCACGGCCTCCTGGACGATGCGCTCATCGACCCATTGGCGCAGGACCTCGGTGAAGGCCGGCAGGTCGAAGAAATAGTGCTCGCTGCGGCGCTGCTCGGGGCGGCTGTCGCTGAGGATTGAGACCGGGTCGATCAGCTCCTCGGCGCTGTAGGTCGCCCCGCAGGCCTCGCAGTGGTCGCCGTACTGCTCGGCGGCGCCGCAGCGGGGGCAGGCGCCCTTGACATAGCGGTCGGAGAGGAACGCCTGGCGCTGGGTGTCGTAGAGCTGGGAGATCTCGCGGCGCCGGATGTGGTCGCCGACGGCGGCATAGATGCGCTCGACCAGCTCACGGTTTTCCTCGGAGTGGGTCGAGTGGTAGTTGTCATAGCTGATGCCGAAGGCCTGAAAATCGCTCAGGTGCCGGGTGCGCATGCCGTCGATGAAGGCCTCCGGGCTGATGCCCTCCCGCTCGGCGCGCAGCATGACCGGGCTGCCGTGGGCGTCGTCGGCGCAGACGTAGAGCACCTCGTGACCCCGGAGGCGCTGAAAACGCGCCCAGATGTCGCACTGGACGACTTCGAGCAGGTGACCCAGGTGGATGTCGCCGTTGGCGTAGGGCAGGGCGTTGGTGATCGCGATGCGGCGAGGGGCACTTGGCATCAGTCCGCACCCGGCGAATCGGCGGCGGCAATTATAATGACGACCCTGCACCCGAGAGGCACACCTTTCGCCGTGGAGACTGTCAAAACCGCCGATTTGAACGCCCTCGTTCGGGCGAGCCTGAGCCATCTCAATCCTGAGATTGACTGGGGCGGCGGGCTCGATTTTGCGCAGGATGATCTCAAGCTGAACACCGATGGCGCCCTTCACATCCGCCTCCCCGTTCCGGTGGACGCACCAGCCCTCGAAAATGAAATCCTGCGCACCTGCGGCGCCGAGTTCGGGGCTGAAAACCCGGTCAAATCCCTTCGCATCACACTTGCCACGCCGCACCACCTGACGGCGGTCGCCGCCGAGGGGCTCGCCGGTGTGCGCAACCTGATCGCGGTGGGCTCGGGCAAGGGCGGGGTCGGCAAGTCGGCGATGGCGGTGGCGCTGGCCTCGTCCCTGCAGTCCCTGGGTGCGCGCGTCGGCCTGCTCGACGCCGACATCTACGGCCCCAGCCTGGTGCGCCTGCTGAATCTCCAGGAGGCCCCGGGGATTCGCGATGAGAGCCGGTTCGTCCCCGCCAGTGCGCGCGGCATGCCCTGCATGTCGATGGGTCAGCTCGCCCCGGCGGGCAGGCCGCTGATGTGGCGCGGCCCCATGGCCTCGGGCGCCCTCAAGCAGATGCTGGAGCGCACCCTGTGGGGCGAGCTCGACTACCTCCTCGTCGACATGCCGCCGGGAACCGGCGACATTCAGCTAACCTTGGCCCAGCAAATCCCCATCAGCGGTGCGGTGCTGGTGACGACTCCGGCGGATCTGGCGCTTGACGACGTGCGGCATGCCGCCAATATGTTTCTCCAGCTGAAGGTGCCGCTGCTGGGCGTGGTCGAAAACATGGCGGGCTATACCTGCGCACACTGCGGCGCCACGGAGCACCCCTTCGGCAGCGGCGGCGGCGCCAGCCTGGCCGCCGAACTCAGCGCCCCCCTGCTCGGCAGCGTCCCGCTGGATGCGGCGCTGCAGAGAGCCCTCGACTCCGGCGGCGAGCTGCTGGGGGCGGACATTCCCAGCGCCCCGCAGCTGCGGCAGATCGCCGTGCAGACCGCGTGGCAGCTGCACCTTCGCCCGCTGCCCGAAGCGGTGGAGCTGTCGTGAGGGCCTGGATGCTCGCCGGGCTGTTCGGGGCGGCGCTGCTGCTGGCGTCCGGCTGCGCATCGAACCGCAGCGCCGACTCTGCGGCGGTCCAGGAACCGCCGCCGCTTCAGGAAGTCCCCGCCGCTGTCGAGGCTGGGGCGCCGCAGACCCAGGCGGAGGTGGGCGCCGAGGCAGATCAGCCCGCGGCGGCAGAGGGGCAGGCCGCCGGCGAGGAGCCGCTGACAGAAGAGGAAAAAGACCGGCTCGAGCGCGTCAACCGGGCGGTGTTCGCCTTTAACTCCGGAGTCGACCGCGGCATGCTCAAGCCGGTGGCGGTCGGCTATGACCGCATCGTCCCCGGCCCGGTGCGCCGCCGGGTCAACAATTTCTTTCACTGGCTGAGGGAGCCGGGCAATGCCGTCAACAACGGCCTGCAGGGCGACCTCAAGGGGGTGTTCACCAGCCTGTCGCGCTTTCTCATCAACGGCACCGTCGGGCTGGCGGGGCTGTTCGACCCGGCCACGCGCATGCGCATCTACCGGGACTACACCGGCTTTGACGACACGCTGGCGAAGTGGGGCATGAAGACCGGCACCTACATCGTGGTGCCCTTCCGCGGCCCGACCGACGTGCGCTACCTGCTGGGGCTGATGGGGGACGCCATGCTGACCCCGCAGTTCTTCATCGAGCCGACCTCGGTCGCCCTGGGATTGACCCTGCTGAACTCGGTCGACACGCGCGCCGAGCTGCTGCCGCTGGAGCGCGCCATCATCGGCGATCCCTACGTCTTCATGCGCGAGGCGCACACCAGCTCCAGGCAGAACTCAAACGACAAGAACAGCGACGAGGAGGGCGACGATGAATTCGGTTTTGGCGACGACGAGTTTGATTTGTGAGCGGCCTGCATGAGATCGACTACCGGCAGTGGGCGCTGTCGGGCGGGATTCGCCGGGCGAGCTTTCAGGCCGGCGAGCTGCACGGCTGGTGCGATTACCTGCGGGCGCTTAAGCAGCACAGCGAGGGCGAGGTCGAGGCCGAGCTGAGGGCCAGCCAGTGCGGCGGCGGGGCGGTGTGCGTCGAGGGCTCGATCCGCACCAAAATCGGCGGGGTCTGCCAGAGGTGCCTGGACGAATTGCTGATCGACTTCGACATCTCGGTGCGCTGGATGATCGGCACGGCGCCGGTCATGCCCGATCCCGAGCGGCTGCCGGAGGACGACTGGATCACGCCGCCCGACGACGGCCGGCTGGATCTGCGCGCCCTGGTGCGGGACGAGCTCATCATGGAGCTGCCCGCCATTTTGACGCATAATGCGCCCTGCCTTGAGCAGCCGATCCCGGCTGAAGACACGGCCACTTACCGCGCTTTTGCGGATCTTAAGGGCCTGATTGAAAGGGGGTAGAGCCTTATGGCTGTACAAAAGAGCAAAAAAACCCGCTCGCGCCGCAATAAGCGGCGCACCCACCAAAAACTCGCCAATCCGGCTGTATCGATAGACGAGCTCAGCGGCGAAGTCCACCTAAGGCACCGCGTCACCGAGGACGGCTTCTACCGCGGACGCAAGGTCGTCAAGACCCGGCGCGACCGAAAAGAAGGGCGCTGACACCGTGTTCGCCTTGGTGTTTCCGGGGCAGGGATCGCAGTCGGTCGGAATGCTCAGCGCCAGCGAGGGCGCCGTTCTCCACACCTTTTCCCAGGCCTCAGAAGTCCTCGGCTACGACCTTTGGAAGCTGATCTCCGAAGGCCCCGAGGCACAACTCAACTCAACCGAATTCACCCAGCCGGCGCTGCTGTGCACCAGCATCGCCCTGCACCGTCTCTGGCGGGAGCGGCACGGCGCCGAGCCGGCCTGTCTCGCGGGCCACAGCCTCGGCGAGTACTCGGCGCTGGTGGCCGGCGGGGCGCTCGACTTTGAGGACGCGGTGCATCTGGTGCAGCTGCGCGGCAGGCTGATGCAGCAGTCCCTCGGCGAGGGCGAGGGGGCCATGGCCGCCATCCTGGGGCTTGAGGCCGAGGTCATCGGCGATTTTTGTCGACAGGCCGGGGGCGCAGTGGTTGCGGCCAACCTCAATGCCCCCGGGCAGACCGTCATCTCCGGCGAGCGCGCTGCGGTCGAAGCCGTCTGCGCACTCTGCAAGCAGGGCGGGGCGCGCCGGGCGCTG
Organism: Gammaproteobacteria bacterium AqS3; assembly: GCA_001750645.1. Lineage (GTDB taxonomy): Bacteria > Pseudomonadota > Gammaproteobacteria > MEIF01 > AqS3 > AqS3. Next base: position 37,433 of record MEIF01000013.1, on the reverse strand, counting down.
CTGCTTCCCGTCAGCGTCCCCTCGCACAGCCCGCTGATGGAGCCGGTGCGCGCGCCGTTCTCGGAGGCCATTGCCGGGGTGTCGCTGCGGCCCGCATCGACGCCGATCATCCAGAACAGCACCGCCGCCCCGCATCAGTCGTCCGATGAGATCGCCGCCAACCTGACCGAGCAGCTGACCGCCCCGGTGCGCTGGGTCGAGAGCGTCGGGCGCATCCAGGCGATGGGCGTTCGCAGCATCGTTGAGATCGGCCCGGGCAAGGTGCTCAGCGGCCTGAACCGGCGCATCGCACCGGATTTGACCCACCTCAATGTCTCCCAGGCGGGCGATATCGACGGGGTCGTTGCCGCACTGGAGGAAACCCATGAGTGAACAGCAGCACAGAGCCCTGGTGACCGGGGCCAGCCGCGGCATCGGCCGGTCAATCGCCGAGGCACTGAAGGCCGCCGGCTGCACCGTCACGGGCACGGCGACCTCCCAGGCCGGGGCCGAGGCCATTGCCGAGCGGGGCTGCACCGGCGGCGTGCTGCAGCTGGGCGATGCGGCGGCGCTGGAGTCCCAGTTTGCCGAGCTCTCCGAGCGCGCCGGACCGTTTGACGTGCTGATCAACAACGCCGCCATCACCGACGACGACCTGGCCATGCGGCTGCGCCCCGAGAAGTGGCGCAGCGTGATCGAGGTCAACCTCAACGGCACCTTCGCCCTGACGCGCATGGCGCTGCGGGGCATGATCAAGGCCCGCTGGGGGCGCATCGTCAACATTTCCTCGGTGGTCGGCTCGATCGCCAACCCGGGCCAGGCCAACTACGCGGCCAGCAAGGCCGGCATCGAGGCCGTGACGCGCACGCTGGCCGCCGAGCTGGGCTCGCGCGGCATCACCGTCAACGCGGTGGCGCCCGGCTTCATCGAGACCGACATGACCGCAGGGCTGAGCGAGGAGCAGCGGGGCGCCATGCTCAGTCGCGTGCTGCTGGGGCGCTTCGGGACCCCCGAAGAGGTCGCCCACTGCGTGCAGTTTCTCTGCTCGGACGATGCCGCCTACATCACCGGACAGGTGCTGCACGTCAACGGCGGCATGCACGTCTGAGGGCGTTTGTGTCGGATTAAATGAGTACAATGCGCCGCTGCCGAATTGGGCAGCTGCTCTTGAAATGGGAGGTACTTGGTTATGTCGACCAAAGAAGAGGTTGCCGAACAGGTCATCAAGATAGTCTGCGAACAGCTCAACGTCCCCAAGGAGGACGTCAAGCCCAATGCAAACTTCATCGAGGATCTGGACGCCGACTCACTTGATACCGTTGAATTGGTGATGAATCTTGAGGAAAATTTTGACCTCGAAATTCCCGATGAGGATGCCGAGAGCATCACCACGGTTCAGTCAGCGATTGACTACATCGCTGACAAGAAAGGCATCTAACTTGAGGTAGAGAAACTTGCGCGGGGCGCGCATTGCGGTTACCGGTCTCGGAGTTGTCTCGCCCTACGGCAGTGTCTTGGAGGATTACTGGAGCGCGCTGAGAGCCGGGCGCAGCGCGGTCTCGGAACTGCCCGATCTGCCCGAAGACACCCCCGTTCGCATTGGCGCCCCGGTTCGGGGCTTTGATGTCGGCGACTACCTCTCGCCCCGGGAAGCCCGTCGCTACGACGCATTCATCCACTACGGCGCCGCCGCCGCATCCCTGGCACGGGAGAGTGCCAATCTGTCTCAATGTGAAGATCGACCCGAGCGCATCGGCGTCCTGATCGGCACCGGGCTGGGCGGGGTGGACTTCATCGAAGCCGGGGCGCTGACCCTGAAGCAGTCGGGCGCCCGGCGGGTCTCGCCGATGCTGGTTCCCGGCAGCATCGCCAACATGGTCGGGGGGCAGGTGGCGATGCAGTTCGGCTACCGGGGTCCCAACGCCGCCGTGGTCAGCGCCTGTGCCACGGGCAGTCACTGCATCGGCCTGGGTGCCCGTCTGATCGCCGCCGGCGACGCCGATGTCGTGCTGGCCGGCGGCTCCGAAATGATTCTCAGCAGCCTGATGCTGTCAACGTTTGCCAACATGAAGGCGCTGTCGCGCCGCCAGACGCCGCCCGAGCGCGCCAGCTGCCCGTGGGACATCGAGCGCGACGGCTTTGTCATGGGTGCCGGTGCCGCCGTTCTGGTGCTGGAGGACTGGGCGCACGCCGAGGCTCGAGGCGCCGAGATTGTCGCCGAACTGTCCGGCTTCGGGCTCAGCGCCGACGCCCATCACATCACCCAGCCCGAGGAGGATGGCAGAGGCCCGTCGCTGGCCATGGCCGGGGCGCTGCGGGACGCCGGCATCGAGCCGTCCCAGATCGGATACATCAATGCGCACGGAACCTCGACGCCGCTGGGCGACATTGCCGAGCTGCGCGCCATTCGCCGGGTCTTCGGCGCCGCGGCCGATGACCTGTGCATCAGCTCGACCAAATCGATGATCGGCCACACCCTGGGGGCGGCCGGGGCATTTGAGGCGGTGGTCTGCGCCCTCTCCCTGCGCGATCAGGTGGTGCACCCGACCCTCAACCTCGAGCAGCCGGACCCCGACTGCGACCTCGACTGCGTTCCCGGGAGCGAGCGCCCGGTGGCGCTGGAATGCGCACTGTCGAACTCCTTCGGCTTTGGCGGCACCAATGCCAGCCTGGTTTTCCGGCGGCCCGCCGGTTGATGGGGTGGATGGGGCCAGGGGCAGCACCTCCGCTCTGGGCCGTGTTTTGGATTGGGGCGCCTCGGCGCTGCCGGGGCTGGTGCTGTGCGCCCTGTTTGTGCTCAGCCTCATCGCCGGCCGCCTGACGGCGCCGCTCGGCGTCGATTTCAGGGAGTTCGAGGTGCACCCCGGCGAGGGTCTGAGCTCGGTGCTGATCCGCCTCGGCGAGGACGGTCCCCGGGGGCTGCTAATCAAGGCCTATGCCCGGCTGGCGGATCTCGACCCCCTGGTGCGGGGGCGCTACCGAATCCAGCCCCGTGACACCGCCTTTGACCTGCTCGACCGGCTGATCAGGGGGGATCAGATCTTCTACCGCTTCACCGTCCCGGAGGGCCTGCGCGCGCGCGACTTCATCGACATCCTGCAGCGTGCCGATCACATCGCCGTCACGCTGAGGGGCGAGAGCCCGGAGGACATTGCCCGGCGCCTGGGCATCGAGCACCTCGAGGGCTGGCTGGCGCCCGACACCTACGTCTACAGCGCCGGCACCAGCGACATCGACATTCTGCGGCTGGCGCTCAGGCAGCAGCGGGAGATCCTCGAGCGGCTCTGGGCCGGGCGCGCCGACGGCCTGCCGCTGAAAACCCCCTACGAGGCGCTGACCCTGGCCTCGATCGTTGAGAAGGAGAGCGCCGTGCAGAGCGAGCGCGCCGAGATTGCCGGGGTCTTTGTGCGCCGGCTGCAGCGGCGCATGCGCCTGCAGAGCGACCCGACGGTCATCTACGGGCTGGGGGATGCCTATAAAAACAACATCACGCGCCGCCACCTCGACGCCCGAACGCCCTACAACACCTACACCATTTCGGGCCTGCCGCCGACCCCGATCGCACTGCCGGGACTGCATGCCATCGAGGCGGTCATGCACCCGGCCGAGGGCGAGACGCTGTACTTCGTGGCCATAGGGGATGACAGCGGCCGGCATCGCTTCTCGGTCACCTACGCCGAGCACCGGGCCGCAGTGCGCGAGATGCTAAGATTGCAGAAGCGCCGCCGCAGCAAAAAAAATTCACGTTGAGCGGCCGCTTCATCACTTTCGAAGGCATCGACGGCAGCGGCAAGACCACCGCCTGCAGCTTCGCCGCTGCGTGGCTCAGGAAGCAGGGGCGCAGCGTGGAGCAAACCCGGGAACCCGGCGGCAGCCCGACGGCCGAGGAGCTGCGCAGCCTGCTGCTGAAGAGCCAGATCGAGCCGCGCGCGGAGCTGCTGCTATTCGTCGCGGCCCGCGTTGAAAACATCGTCCACACGGTCGCACCGGCGCTCGCCGCCGGATGCGATGTGATCTGCGATCGCTACTGGGACTCGACGCTGGCCTATCAGGTCGGCGCCCGCGGGCTCGATGCCGGCCTGGTTGAGAACCTGCGCAGCGCGCTCGACCTGCCGGAGCCCGAACTGACCATCCTGATGGACCTCGACCCGCAGCACCCGCGCCTGTCGCAGCCGGATCTGCTGGACGATGATCACCTCGACAACGCCGGCCTCGCCTTTCAGCGGCGCATCCGCGAGGCGTTTCTGGATCTCAGCCGGCGCCATGCCGAGCGCTACGTCGTCATCGACGCCAACGCCCCCCTGAAGCAAGTCAGCGGCTGTCTTGAGGCCGCGCTGTCGGAGCGGCTGTCTTGATTCCGAGCTGGCAGATGCCGCTGTGGCAGCGCATCACCGCTGCGGGACACGACAGCGCCAGCTATCTGCTGCACGCCCCGCCGGGATACGCCCTGACCGAGTTTGCCGAGCGCTTTGCGCACTGGCTGCTGTGCCGCACCCCGCTCGCCGAGGGCGCCTGCCAAGACTGCCCGAACTGCGCCCTGCTCGCCGCCGGCAACATGCCCGACCTGATGCGCATTCCCGGCCCGGAGGACAAGCCGGTCATCGCGATTGACCAGATCCGCGCACTTCAGGAGTTCACCCAGCTGCACGCCCACCAGGGCGGGCGCCGCGTCGCCATGCTCTTCGGGGCCGAGACCATGAAGCCGCCGGCGCAGAACGCGCTGCTCAAGACCCTTGAGGAGCCGCCCTCGGGCATGCACATCCTGCTGCTGAGCCAGGGCATTGGCAAGCTGCTGCCGACCATTCGCAGCCGCACCGTCGTCTACGACCTGCGCCAGGTGGACGCCGAGGCGCACCGGGCTTGGCTTGCGCAGCGGGGCGATGAGGGGCTCTCGCAGCAGGTCAGCGTCCAGAGAGCCGTGGGCGAGTGGTTTGAGCGCAACCGGGACACCACCGGCCAGCTGGTGCGCGAGCACAGCGTTCCCCTGATCTTTCAGTGTCTGGCAAGGCATCTGTCCGGGCTGCTGCGAGGTGAGAATCTGGGGCTGTCGCAGCGGGCGAGGCTGAGCGAGGTGCTGGTGCGGGTGCAGACCCTGGACGAGCTGGTGCGCACCAACAATCTCAATGCCGAGATTCAGCTCCAGGGTGTTCGCGCGGCTGCCTGGCAGGTCATTGCCGCCGACCCCGGCGGAGCCGGAGCCCGGCAGGGGGGCGAAAACTAGCGGTCGAGCCAGTCCCCGACGGCCTGGTTGAAGGCGGCCGGCGCCTCCCGGTGCACGAAGTGCCCGGCCTTCGGGAGGATCTGAACCGACAGCCCGGTCGGATACAGCGAGGCGTCCTGCTCGGCGTATTCGGCGCCGATGCAGCCGTCCTCCGCACCGTGGACGTAGAGGGTCGGGCAGGGCAGCGGGGCGGAGCCGACCCGCCCCCGCAGCTCGGCGCCGGCCTCGCTGGCGGCGGGGGCGGCGGGATTGAGGTTGAGCCGGTAGTAGGTCAGTGCGGCGCTCAGCGCCTCGGGCTGGGCAAACAGCGATTTGACGGCGTCGATGTCGGCGGCGGCGTAGTTCCAGGAGGGCGACCAGACCCGCCAGAGCCTGTCGATGAAGGCGAAGTTGTCGTGCCCCACGGCGAGCTCGGCAAAGGGCATCTGAAAGAAGAACATGTACCAGGAGCGCAATTGCTGGGCCGGGTCCGTCAAAAACGCCTCCACCATCCGTCCGCCGTAGGGGACTGCCGCAGCGACGAGCCTGTCGACGCTGTCGGGACGGGCGACAACCATGGAGTAGCTCACCAGCGCCCCCCAGTCGTGGCCGATCAGCAGGTGGATGCGAGGCTCGCCCAGGGCGTCGAGCATCTGCCAGCAGGACAGCGCCACCTCGGCGCCGAGTGCACCGCCGCCGCTGCACCACTCGGTGCAGCTCTCAGCGGCGTAATAGCCTGGCAGATAGGGCGCCAGCACGCGATGACCCCGCTGCACCAGCCAGTCGGCCTGGGGTCTGAACCCGCCGGGCTCGTCGGGGAAGCCGTGCACGCACACCGCCAGCGGGGCTGAGGCGTCGCTCCAGTCGCCCCAGCGCAGGGCGGGACTGGAACTCGACCAGCTCGGCGCCCGCCGGAACCTGCGCTCCGGGGCGGGGTGCGGCCGGGTGCCTCAGCTCCACGGCTTCAGACCGCGCAGCGCCCGCCGTCGACGGTGATCGCCTGGCCGGTCAGGAACGTCCCGGCGCGGCTGGCCAGCAGGATGGCGGCGCCGGCGATTTCATCGGGCTCGCCGATGCGGCGCAGCGGGGCGCCGGAAGTGGCGCCTTTGAGGATTTCCGGGTTTTCCCAGAGGGCGCGGGCGAAGTCGGTTTTGACCAGCCCGGGGCAGATCGCGTTGACGCGGATGTTGTCGGGGCCGTATTCGACGGCGAGGTTGCGCACCAGCGCCAGGTCGGCCGCCTTGGAGATGGCGTAGGCGCCCAGGTCGGTGCTGCCGTGGAAGGCGGCGATCGAGGACACCACGATGATGCTGCCGTCCTTGCGGGTGCGCATCTCGGGGACGACGAGATTGCAGAGCCACTGGTTGGACATCACATTGACGCGGAGGATTTTTTCAAAGGCGCTTTCGGGCAGGTCGATCGAGGGGCCGAAGTAGGGGTTGACGGCAGCGTTGCAGATCAGGACGTGAATATCGCCGAGCGCCTCCCGGGTTTTTGCGACCAGCATCTTCAGCTGGTCGACATCGGAGATATTGCAGGGAATGTCGACTGCCCGACCGCCCCCCTCGGCGTTGATTTCATCGGCCACCGCCCTGCAGACATCGCCCTTGCGGCTTGAGATGACGACGTTGGCTCCGAGGCGCGCCATCTGCTGGGCGATTGCCTTGCCGATTCCCTTGGACGATCCGGTCAGCAAAACATTCTGGCCGTGCATATCAAATAAGGACATTGGGGTGCTCTCTGCTCAAAAAGCCGTCCAGTATACTTGCCGCCCCAAACGGGGGCCTGCAAACATTGGATTACGACCTGTTCGTCATCGGGGCTGGTTCGGGCGGGGTTCGCGCGGCTCGCTGGGCCAGTCGCTTGGGGGCAAAAGTGGCGATAGCCGAGGAACGATTTCTGGGGGGAACCTGTGTAAATGTCGGGTGCATCCCCAAAAAACTTTTTTACTACGGGGCGCATCACGCCCACTCCATTGAGGAGTCCCGGGGCTTCGGCTGGAGCGGTGACATGAGCTTTGACTGGCGGATTCTGCGCAACAACCAGGCCGCCGAGGTTCGGCGCCTCAACGGGATCTACGAGAATCTGCTGAATTCGGCCGGCGTCGACATCCACCCCCAGAGAGCCGAGCTGACCGCCCCGAAACACCTGCACCTGGTCGACGGCGCCGAGCACACCGCAGAGCGCGTATTGCTGGCGACCGGCGGCGCCCCCCAGGTTCCCGACTTTCCCGGCAGCGAGCGGGCGCTGATTTCCGATGATCTGTTTGAGCTCGACGAGCTGCCCGAGCGGCTGCTCATCATCGGCGGGGGCTACATCGCCGTTGAATTTGCCTCGATCTTTGCGGCGCTGGGATCCGAGGTTGTGCTGAGCTACCGCGGCGGGACCCTGCTGCGGCACTTTGACGCCGACATCTCGCGCTGCGTGCTGGCGGAGCTGCGGCGCAGCGGCGTCAGCGTCCGACTGAACTGCGACATCGAGCGGCTCGATCCAGAGGGACACCTGCACCGCGTCAGCTTTGCCGGCGGGGACGCCGAGACCTTTGAGCAGGTGCTGTGCGCGACCGGCCGTGCTCCCCGCCTCGGGGCCATTGCAGCCGGGGCCGGCGAGCTGGCGCTGACCGAAACCGGCAAGGTCGCAGTCGACGCCGATTTCGCAACCTCGATTCCCCACCTCTACGCCCTCGGCGACATCATCGAGGGCCCCGAGCTGACGCCGGTGGCCATTGCCGAGGCGATGAACTTCGCCGAGCGCGCCTACGGCGGCTCAACCGAAGAGCTCGACTATGCCAATATCCCGACGGCAGTATTCACCCAGCCATCGGTCGGCACCGCCGGGCCGACCGAGGCCGAGGCGAGAGAGATGCTGGGCGAGGACATCGACATCTACAGAACCGAATTTCGCCACCTCAAGCACACGCTCAGCGGCTCGGAGGAGCGCACCATGATGAAGCTGATTGTCCGGCGCAGCACGGATGTCGTGCTGGCGGTGCACGTCGTGGGGCTAGATGCGGGCGAAATCGTCCAGGGATTTGCAGCGGCAGTCCGGGCGGGCGTCACCAAGTCGCAGCTCGACGGCACCATCGGCATTCACCCGACGGCGGCGGAGGAGCTGGTCACACTGCGCGAGCCCCTGCAGGGCGCAACAGCCACCTAGCAGAGCGCAGACACAGGGCATATCAAGGGGGACAGATAATCAAATGCAGATGATTACCGACATTCTCAACAACCTGGACAGCGTGCTGGGCTCGGCGAGTTGGTTTGCCGCCTGTCTGCTGGGCACCGGGCTGTATTTCACCATTGCCCTGAAGCTCCCGCAGTTCCGGCTGTTCGGGCGCGGGATGAGCATGCTGAGCAAGGCCAACCGCGACAAGGGCGAGGGCGACGCCAACACGGTCGGGGCGCTGAGCACGGCGCTGTCGGGCACCATCGGCACCGGCAATGTCGGCGGTGTCGCCTTTGCGCTCTTCCTGGGCGGTCCCGCCGCCCTGTTCTGGATGTGGGCGACGGCCTTCCTCGGCATGGCGAGCAAGATGGTCGAGGTCACCATGGTGCATAAATATCGCGATCAGCTCGCCGACGGCACCTTTGCCGGCGGGACGATGTACGTGCTCAGCCGCCGCCTCGGCATGCCGTTTCTGGGCGGCGTTTTTGCGGTGATGACCATCCTGACGGTCATCGGCTCGGGCGGCATGATCCAGATGCGCACGATCTCGACCAGCATCGAGGAGACTTTTAACATCGATGTCTGGGTCAGCAGCCTGGCCGGGGTCGCCCTGCTGGGGGTGGTCATCATCGGCGGGGTGCGCCGCATCACCCAGGTGGCCACCTACATGGTCCCCAGCATGGCGATCTTCTACATCATCGGGACTTCGGGAATCATCATCTTCAACGCCGAAAACCTGCCCGGGGCGATTGCCTCGATCATCGGCGACGTCTTCACGGGGACTGCCGTGGTCGGCGGCTTTCTGGGCGCCGGAATTGCCCAGGCCTTTCAGTCCGGCGTCGCCCGAGGCCTGTTCTCGAACGAGGCGGGGCAGGGCTCGGCGCCGATGGCACACGCCATGGCGCGCACCGAAAAGTCTGCGGACGAGGGCGTGGTGGCGCTGCTCGAGCCGATGATCGACACTCTCATCATCTGCTCCCTGACGGGGCTGGCGCTGCTGGCCAGCGGCGCCTGGAGCCAGAAGCACGAGGTCAATTTCGCACCGCTGGAGACCGAGTACGTCCAGGGCGAGTACCGCCAGGACAACCCCGAGCACCTCGAGGCGCTCAGCGCCTGGATTGCCGAGGACGGCGGCGGCGTGCAGCCGGCCTCGGGGCGCTATGCCGTGGTCGAGGGCAAGCTGCAGCTGAACGAAGACGGCAGCGCCCCGATCAGCATCCTGCACTCCCGCTCGCTGGCCGAGGACGTGGTCTTCCTGGATGCGGCCGGCGAACCTTGGAGCGGCGAGCTCGCCCTCGATGACGGGCGATTGTCGGCCTCGGGCAATGCCCCCAGTCTGCGGGGGCGATCGCTGACCCACTCGGTGCCGCTGACCATCCGGATGTTTGAGCAGAGCTACGGCAGCTATGGCAGCCTGCTGGTGACGCTGCCGCTGCTGCTGTTCGCCTTCAGCACGCTGCTGACCTGGCAGTATTACGGGGATCGCTCGACCCGGTATCTGTTCAAGGACAATAAACTCGCCGCGCGAATATGGCAGCTCACTTTCATGGGGTGCTGCTTTGTCGGGGGGATTGCCGACACCAAGCTGGTCTGGACGCTGTCGACGGTCACCCAGGCGCTGATGACCCTGCCCAACCTGTTCTGCATGATCATGCTGCGCCGCGAGATACGCGAGGATATTGAGGCCTACAGCAGTGAGCTCAGGCAGGCGCCCCCGCCGGCGAAGAAGTAATCGGGTTTTTCGGAATAGCGAGGGAGGATAAGACGTGCAGCAGCTGATGGATTTTCTCAACCTGATCGACGGCTACTTCGGCTCGTCCTCCTGGTTTGCCGCAGTGCTGCTGCTGACCGGGCTCTACTTCACCATTGCCCTGAAGCTCCCGCAATTCCGGCTGTTCGGCCGCGGCGTGACCATGCTGATGCGCGCCAACCGCATCCGCGGCGAGGGCGACGCCAACACCTTTGGCTCGCTGACCACGGCGCTGTCCGGAACCATCGGCACCGGCAACATCGGCGGGGTGGCCTTTGCGCTCTTCCTCGGCGGGCCTGCGGCACTGTTCTGGATGTGGATGACGGCCTTCGTCGGCATGGCCACCAAGATGGCCGAGGTGACGCTGGCGCACAAGTACCGGCAGCGGCTGCCCGACGGGACCTTCTCGGGCGGGCCGATGTACGTGCTCGACAAGGGCATGAACATGCGCTGGCTGGGCATTCTGTTTGCCATCGCCACCGGCGCCACCGTCATCGGCGCCGGCACCATGACGCAGATGCGCAGCATCACCGACAGCGTGCATGCGACCGTGGGCATTGATTTCTGGATCACCAGCCTGGTGGTGGCGGCATTTTTGGCGGTGGCCATCATCGGCGGGGGCAGGCGCATTGCCCAGGTGTCGACCTATCTGGTGCCGAGCATGTCGCTGCTCTACATCGGCGGGGCCTCGCTCGTCATCATCATCAATGCCGAAAACATCATTCCCTCGTTCGTCCTGATTTTCAGCGACATATTCAGCGTCAACTCGGCGGTCGGGGGATTTCTCGGGGCGACTTTTGCACAGGCTTTCAACTACGGGGTGGCGCGCGGGCTGTTCTCCAACGAGGCCGGCATGGGGTCGGCGCCGATCGCCCACGCCATGGCGCGCACCGATGAGTCGGTAGACGAGGGCGTGGTCGCCCTGCTCGAGCCGATGATCGACACGCTGATCATCTGCACGCTGACCGGCCTGGCGATACTGGCCAGCGGGGTCTGGCACCAAAAGCACCAGGTCGAATTTTCAGAGGTCGAGACCCGATTTTTGCTGGGTCAGTATCGCGACGACCTGCTCGAGGACACCCAGGCGCTGAGGGACTGGATCGCCGGCAATGACAGCGATGTGATCCGCGCCTCGGGGGCTTACCGGGTCAAGGACGGCGTGCTGCAGCAGGAGCGCTCCAAGGAGCTGACCATCCTGCACGCCCGCTCGATCGCCGAGGATGTGCGGTTTTACGACTCGGATAACAACCTCTGGAGCGGCAGCATCTACATCGAGGACGGCATCCTGAACGATTCGATCAGCCCGCAGGGTCCGCCCTTTCTGCAGGGGCGCTCGCTGGTTCACTCGGTGCCGCTGACGATCAAGGCGTTTGAGAGCGTCCTGGGTGCCTTCGGCGGCTTTATGGTGACTTTTCCCCTGATGCTGTTCGCCTTCAGCACGATGGTGACCTGGGAGTATTACGGCAACCGTTCGCTGAACTACGTCACGGGGGGCAACCGCATCATTCAGCGGGCCTATCAGGTGATCTACCTGGCCATCACATTCATCGGGGGAATTGCCGAGACCACAATCGTCTGGATGGTGGCTCTGGCGATACAGCCCCTGATGGTGCTGCCCAACCTGTTTGCGCTGATATCGCTCAGGCATGAGATCAAGAATGACATTTTTGTCTACAGCGCCAGGGTCGATCGGGAGCGAAGAGCGCTGCACCGCATACGCAAGAGCCCCTCAAATTGAGTCGGCAGAATGATCGGGCTGGTGTGCTTTTGCCGAGTTTCTCCACAGGTAAGCCGGGGGGCGGCGGTTATTTTTTTGCGGCCGTTTTGCGTGTTGTTGAAATACCCGGTGAATATGCAGTTCGCTCAAAAAGAGGCCAAGAAGTGATACCATTTAGCAACGCAGCCTGTGCTGGGCGGCACAAGACGGAATATTAGCGGGATGGATAGCACAAGGCAGGCTTATGACACTGTTCAGGCCAGTTGTCGCACCGGGGGTTTCGCACCCGGTCTACGCATCCCCTCTGCAATCATCTCCCCCCACTCCAATCGCATTCCCTCCCGGCATCGGGATGGGTTTTCAGCCGACAATTTTTTTCAGCCTTGCTGAGGTTTTTCAGGCCGCTGTCTGCTCTTGACCCCCGGGGGCTGCAGGGGCAGTCGCCGGCGGGTGCTCCGGCGCTGAATAAAAAACTCGGCGGGGCAGTGGCCGCAGCCCTGCTCGTCATCGCCGTCATCGCCATCGCCGGGCAATCCCCAACAGCAGCAGCCCAGACGGTCAAGCCGATCGCCGACTGCGTCACGATATCGGGCACTCGTGTGACAAACAACAGCTGCTCAGGTGCGATCCGTCTTGTGGGGCGGCAAGGCGGGCCCTTTGGCACGTCAATAAGGTATCAACCAAGCAAGATAACTCGTGTCGGCAGCAGCTTCCTTATCACAAGCGGCAACATCAATGCCTGCATTGAGTACAACGATGAAGACACGCAGCGGGACTCCGGCTACAAGGCCTGCCCCGACAACTCGGTCGAGGCCCGCTATCCGCTTTCCGGGTCTGTGGTGCTGGGTTATACAGACAAGCTCGACGCCGGCTTCAGGGATCTTCCCCAAGACCTCACGCTGGATGAGGGCGCCTCCGGCCAGTTCACCGTCAGGCTGACCACCTCGCCCGAGGAAAACAGCGGCGATGACGACGTGACGGTGACCATTGCCCAGCCGCCGTTGTCCAGCGGGGTGACGATCGACACCGACCTGAACGCGACCGGCAACCAGAACACCCTGACCTTCACCGGCGCCAACTGGGGCACGGTGCAGACGGTATACATCAGCACGGAAGAGGATGCCGATGACGACCACTCCAGAGTGGGCATCGAGCTGTCGGCCTCGGGCGGCGGGGCGGGCGACTACAGCTATGCGGGTGTCACCGGCAGCGTCATACTCACCTTGCGGGACACCGACAGGGGCACGGCGCATTTCAACCCCCTGATCGTGCCCAGCATCACCCAGGTCGAGGGCTTGAGCCTCACCCGCCGCATCGCCCTGTCCCGCCAGCCCGACGACGATGTCACGGTCGCCCTGAGCACGGACAACCCCGACATCACCTTTGCCCTGGACTCCGACGTTTCCACCGCCATCACCGAGCTGACCTTCACCGAGGACAACTGGGACGACTTCCAGATATTCCTCAACTTTCTGGCTAGCGACTCAGACTCGAACAACGACACCGCCACCGTCACGCTGACGGCCTCGGGCGGCGGCTTTGACGGGGTCACCGCCAGCTACAGCGTCACCATCATCGACGACGACAAGCCAACCATCATCCCGTCCTTCTCGCCGGTGGTGCTCGACGAGGATGGCGGGGCGGTGACGGTGGGGGTGAGGCTGTCGGAGAAGCCGAAAGTGGGTACTACGGAGTTGGATGGTTTTGAATTTCGTGTAGCTTCATCTGACACAGGTGTGTTCACAGTCAGCCCTGGCACATTGCTTTTTGATTCCAATTCTGACAATAACAACAGCGACTTATGGAATGTTGACCAAATCCTGACCATTACGCCGGTCAATGACAGCACACTCACCAGCGCCATCAAAAACGCCAGGATAGAAGTTATTCCTTTGGCTAACCTCGCAGCAAATAATTACAGAAGTTCTAACGGAGCCTTCACCATCCCCGTCCAGGTCAGGGACGACGACCGGCCGCCGGGGCTGGTCCTGTCCGAGACAGGGCTGAACCTGGACGAGGGCGGCAGCGACACATTCACAGTGCGGCTGGCCAGTCTGCCGAGCGGGACTGTGACGGTGGCGCTGGGGCAGCCCGCCGGCGCCGCCAACTCCGACGTGACGCTCAACCAAACCTCGCTGACGTTCACGACTGCCAACTGGAGAACGGTGCAGACCGTCAGGGTGCGCGTGGCCGATGACGCCGACGACAGCGATGAAACCGCCAGCATTGCCCTGACCGCCTCGGGCGGCGACTACGCCGGCATCATCGGCAGCGTTGCGATCAAGGTGCGGGACATCGACGGGGGGGTGGCGGGCTTCAATCCCGCGGCGCTGGCCGGCATCTCGGGCGTCGAGGGCTCGGTGGTGGCGCGCAGCATTGCCCTGTCCCGCCGGCCCACCGGCAACGTCACGGTCGCCCTGAGATCGGACAACTCCGACATCACCTTTGCCTCGGACGCCGCCGGCAGCACCGCCATCACCTCGCTGAGCTTCACGCGCAGCAACTGGAACACCGCCCAGACCTTCCACACCGTCCTCGGTGACGACTCGGACGGCGCCAACGACAGCGCCAGCATCACGCTGAGCGCCTCGGGCGGCGGCTTCGCCGGGGCCACCGCCGGCTACGGCGTCAGGGTCATCGACACCTCCTCCCCGAACATCATCCCGTCGCGCTCGCCGGTGGTGGCCCGCGAGGACGGCGGGGCGGTGACGGTGGATGTGCGGCTGTCGGAGACGATATCGTTTCAAGGCACAGGTGTCAGTGTCAGGTTTGAGGTCAGCTCATCCGACTCAAGCGTGTTCACAGTCAGTCCGAGCGTTATGGAATTTGACGGTTCCGCAGGCAGCCAGAGAAGGTGGGATGTGAGTCAGGCGCTGACCATTGCGCCGGTCGATGACAGTGCATTCACCAGCGCCGTCAAACACGCCACAGTAAACATTGCCGCCCCCAGCGGTACTCCCAGTGGCATTAACTACTCTGGGTTCAGTGGCACCATCCCGGTCCAGATCATTGACGACGACATTCCGCCGGGGCTGATCCTGACGCCGACGGAGCTGACCGTACCCGAGGGCGGCAGCAACGCCTTCACCGTCAGGCTGGCGGTGCGGCCAACTGCCAATGTGACGGTGGCCCTGAGGCAGCCGTCGAACACCGATGTGACGGTCGACACCGACACCAGCGCCGCCAACAACCAGACCGAGCTGCGCTTCACCGCCGGCAACTGGAATGACGCACAGAGCGTCACGGTGAGTGCGTCCCAGGACGCCGACTGCTGCGATGACACCGCCGGCATCACCCTGTCGGCCTCGGGCGGCAACTACGCGGGCATCACCGACAGCCTGACAGTCACCGTCGACGATGACGAAACCCCGACCATGAGCCTGACGCCGACATCGCTGACCATGGACGAGGGCGGCTTTGCCACGTTCACCGCGCGGCTGGGGGCACAGCCGAACGGGGATGTCAGGGTGACCCTGACGCCGTCGTCGAACAGCGACCTGACGGTGGACGCCGATTCGAGTCAGGCGGGCGACCAGACCACGATGACATTCACCAGGAACAACTGGCGCGCAGACCAGACCGTCACCGTCACCGCCGGCCTGGACGCCGACGCCGTCAATGACACCGACAGCATTGTCCTGTCGGGTGCGGGCGGGGGCTACGACAGCGTCAGCGGCAGTGTGGCGGTCACCGTCACCGACGACGGCGTCTCAAGGCTGGACCTGTCAGCGACCACGCTGTCCCTTGAGGAGGGCAATGGAGATACATTCACGGTCAAGCTGGGCTCGGCGCCGAGCGGGAACGTCACGGTCACCCTGAGGCAGCCCTCCAACGCCGACGTGAAGGTGGACGCCGATGCCGGCGCCGCCGGCTACCAGACCGCGCTGAACTTCACCAGCGCCAACTGGAACACGGCACGGATCGTCACGGTCAACGTCGCCGAGGACGGCGACGCCGACGATGAGACCGCCATCATCAACTTGTCGGCGGCGGGCGGCGGCTACGACAGCGCCACCGGCAGCGTGAGGGTCGATGTGCGCGACGATGACAGAGGGCGGGACGCCTCGTCGCCGGCGATCGTCGTCGTTGCCGGCGAATCGCGCCTGGCGGTTTATGAGAATCACCCCATAGGCAGCCTGTATGCGCGCTACAGGCTGACCACTCAGCCGACCGGCAACGTGACCGTGACGGCGGCCAGCACCGCACCCGACATCATCATGGTGCCGAGCGCCCATCAAACCCACACATTCACGCCGTCCACCTGGAATCAGCCGGCACTCCTGACGCTCAGCCACGCCCGCGACAGCATCTCGGAGGATCTCGACGCCACGGTGACCCTGACGGCGGCCGGCGCCGACTACGACGGCTTGGTGCACCGCTTTGATGTCCTTCTGCTCGACGGCGCCGGGCAGCGGGGGGCGCAGATGATCCGCTCAATCCCCGCATCGCTGAAGCTGCTCGAAAGCGGCGGTGCACAGATCGCGCACATCGTGCTGGAGGGGGCGGTTGCACAGCCGCGCAATACCATCCGATTTGAAAGCTCCGACACCAGCGTCGTCACGGTCTCGCCGGCAACGGTGCCGTGGCGCTCGGACGATGCCCATCCCGCCATTGTGACGGTGACCCCCGTGCAGGATGTCGACTCGGGCAATGCAGCCGCGACGATCAACGTCAGCACAGCCCAGGGAGATTATCTGAACCTCGCCATACCGGTGAGCGTCCAGGACGATCTGGCCGGGCTGGTGGTGTCGAGAAGCGAGCTGACCATGAATGAGGGGGAGGAGGAAACCTTCACCGTGAGGCTGCGCTTCCGCCCCGCGGGAACCGTAAAAGTGACCATTGCCAGCCTGGATCCGGATGCGGCATCGATATCGCTGAGCAGCCTGACATTCAACAGCGTCAACTGGCAGACGCCGCAGCGGGTCATCGTCACCGGGGTCGAGGACATGGGGGGACAGGACGAGAGCACCTCCATCAGGCTGAGCGCCTCGGGCGGCGACTACGACGACGCCGAGCCGGTCAGCATTGCGGTTTCGGTTCGGGATGACGAGGACTTTGTGCTTTCGAAGACCGCATTGATCGTCGATGAGGGCGACTCCGACACCTTCTCAATACGGCTCAGGCGGCAGCCGAGCAGCGGCGTGACCGTCGTCATCGCCAGCAAGGATGCCGGCGTCGCCCTGCCATCGCCCAGCCGGATCACCTTTGATGCGGACAACTGGTCGACGCCCCAGACGGTGACAGTCTCCGGAGTGCACGACGACGGCGGCGGCGATGAATCCACGGTTCTGGAGGTGTTTGCCAGGGGCGGCTTTACCCAGGCCGACCGCCTGCAGGTGCTGGTGCGGGACGACGAGCAGCTGGTGCTGTCCCGCTCGAGCCTGCAGGTTGCCGAGGGGCGGAGTGCGAGCCTCACCGTCCGGCTGAATTCGTCGCCGAGCGCCGCCGTCACCATTGAACCTCAGAGCTCCGCCCCCTCCAAGACGAACATTTCCCCGAGCAGCATGAGTTTTACGGCGGGGAACTGGAATGTCCCCCAGATCATGACGATTTCCGGAATCCAGGACATCGATTCGGACGGAGAGGAGGTTGTCGTCACGCTGAGGGCTTCGGGCGGTTCCTACACGGGCATCGAGAGGGATCTCGGACTGTCGATTGAGGATGATGAGGGGCCCAAGCTGCTGCTCTCGTCCACCGAGATCTCCCTCCAGGAGGGCGGCGACTCGGCCGACTTTGAGGTCCGCCTGAGAACCCGGCCCACCACCAACACGATGACGGTGTCGCTCGTCAGCCAGGACAGCGGCGCCGTGAGCGTCTCCCCCAGCTCGCTGGACTTCACCAGAAACAACTGGTACCTGAACCAGACGGTTACCGTGGCCCCCGTTGCAGACAGGGACCCCGCCGATGAGCAGGTGGCCGTCCGCCTGATCCCCTCGAGCGGGAATTACAGCGGCTTTGACGCCGCCGTCACGGTTCGTGTCCAGGACGGCGATTCCCCCTCGTTCAACGTGCCGAGCTCGATTTCGCTGACCGAGGGCGGGACGGACACCTTCAGCGTCCAGCTGCTGGTTCCGCCCAGCGACGATGTGACGCTGACGCTGGTGCAGCCGGCCGTCTCCGACGTGCAGCTGGATACCGACCCGGTGGCCGCCGGCAATCAAAATGTTCTGAGATTCACTGTCGCCGACTGGAATAGCCCGCAGACGGTTCGGATCGCCGCGGCGCGCGATGCAGACTCCATCGCCGATGCCGCGACCCTCTTCCTGAGCGCCGCAGGCGGGGGCTATGACGACGCCTATGCGCGGATCACGGTCGAGGTGCTCGAGCCCGAACTGCTGGTGACGCCGGCGAGCCTTGAACTGTTTGAGGATTCCAGCGGGAGCCTGATGGTGTCGCTGTCAGCACAGCCGGACGGTGCTGTGACGCTTGCCGCCGCCTCGGCTGACTCGACCAGGCTCGCCGTGGCCGAGGGGGAGTCGCTGACCTTCACGCCCTCAAACTGGAACGTCCCGCAGAGCGTCAAGCTCAGCGCCGGCAGCGACGCCGACAGCGAGGACAACTCGGTTTCGGTCAGCCTGACGGCATCGGGCGGCGGTTATGCCAACGTCAGCGCCGCGCGCACGGTCGAGGTGCTCGACAACAGCCTGACTCAGCCGCTCTACCTGTCCTCAAATGAGCTGTCCATTGCCGAGGAGGGCGAGGGGACTTTTGTCGTCAGAACCCGGCTGAACCCGAATACGGCGAGCGCGCAGATCGTGCTGAGAAGCGACGACCCCGGCAAGCTTCGGGTGTCGCCCCAGGCCATCCTCTACGGAATCGGCAACTATCAGTCGCTGCGCCAGACCATTACGGTGAGGGCGCTGGACGATTCCGATGGCAGCGATGAGAATATCAATGTCACGCTTTCGATCAGAGGCGGGGATCAAAACGATCAGACCCAGACGATATCGGTCAATGTCGCCGATGACGACGTCCCGTCGCTGAACCTGCCGCCGGCCTCGCTGACCGTGGAGGAGGGCGAAAGCCTGTCCTTCAACGTCAGTCTGAAGGGTGTGGCGCCGTCGGAGGATGTCACCCTGTTTCTTTCCGTGTCGGGCGGCAGCACCGTCTCAGTCGATGACACCCGCCCGGCTGACCCCGGGATCCAGAACTGGCTGATTTTTACTCCGGAAAACTGGAATGTGGCGCAGGTTGTGACGCTCTCCGCAGCCGAGGACGCCGATGCAGTCGGTGAATCTGTGACCATCTCCGTCAGCACCTCCGGCGGGGGCTACTCCTCCGCACCGACGGGGCAGGTGGCCGTCTCGGTTCGAGACGACGACCTGTCCGCCGCCGTCCTGAGAGTCACCGGAGCCCCGCTGAAACTCACCGAGGGCGGGTCTGCCAGGCAGTTCAATGTGGCCCTGTCAAGCGTTCCCATCGGCAGTGTGGTGGTGCGCGCACAGAGCTCCAAACCCGCCCTGGCATCGGTGTCAGCCGGGGAGGCGCTGACCTTCACTTCGGGCAACTGGAACATCCCCCAGGCCGTGTCGGTGTTGGCCCTGCACGACGCCAATGCCGACAATGAAACTGCGACGATCAACCTGACGGCCTCGGGCGGGGGCTATGACAACACCTCCGCCAGTGCGGATGTCTCGATTTCCGATGACGATGTCGTCGCACTGGTTCTGTCGTCCGAGACGCTGGCGCTGAATGAATCTGTCGACGGCAGCTTTACCGTGCAGCTGGCGACGCGGCCGCTGGCCGATGTCTCGGTGTCCATTTCCAGCCGGGATGCGGGCAGCCTGACAGTCAGCCCGACATCCCTCGCATTCAGCTCCTCAAACTGGAACATCCCCAGGTCGGTGACGGCCAGCCCGGTTCACGATCCTGACGCGGTGGATAAGGAAACCGGGATCGACCTGCTCGCCGCGGGCGGCAATTACGATGGCCTCAGGGGCGGCATCACGGTGAACATTGCGGACGATGAATCGAATGCCCTGATCCTGTCGAGAACATCCCTGGGGGACATCCGGGAAGGTGACACGCTCGACTTCACAGTGGCGCTCTCTGCGGAGCCGACGGCCGAGGTGACTGTCACATTGGTTTTTTCCTCCGGGCTTGAGTCCGCCCAGGAGGAGCTGCGGTTCGATTCAAGCAACTGGCATACGCCCCAGTCTGTGGCGGTGCTGGCCAGCGAGGATGACGACGATATCGACAGCTCAAATGCGGGCGTGACGCTGTCCGCCGCCGGCGGCGGTTACGTCGATGTCACCGGTGCGGTGACGGCGAGGGTGCTGGACAACGATGTCCGAACCATCGTGCACTCAATCACCTCGGTCAGGGTGACTGAGGGCAGCTCTGCGTCCTTTACATTCCGGCTGTCCGCATCGTATGACGCCAGCCCCGATATCACGGTTGAGGTGACCGGGACGGACAGCACCGATCTCTCGGTCGATCTCGACAGCAGCGTGTCGGGCCAGCAGGGTGACATCACCTTTCCCTCCTCGGAGTGGGAAGAAGTCCGAACGGTCACGGTGACTGCGGCGGAGGATGACGATCAGACAGACGACACCGTGACCCTTAATCTGGTTTCCGCCTACACCAATTCGACCCCTGTGAGCGTTACGGTTGTCATTGATGACAACGACGTGGCCGGGCTGGGTCTGTCGTCAAACGATCTGACCATTGAGGAGGGGGACAGCGATTACTTCACTGTTCAGCTGAATCGGCCGCCCAGCGGCGATGTCACGATCAGGCTGGACCAGCCGAGCAACACCGACGATATCGAGGTCGATACCGATGAAACCGCAGAGGACAGGCAAAACCGCCTGACATTCACGGTTTCCAATTGGTCGATACCCCAGAGCGTTCTCGTCACCGCTGCCGATGATGACGATTCCATCCCCGATGAGGGGACGATCAGCCTGACGGCATTTGGCGGCGGCTATGCCGGCGTGACCGACAGCATCGAGATATCGGTGGAGGAAAATGACAGGACGGGGTTTGTGCTGACCCCGGCGTCCAAGACGGTGGCGTTGACCGAGGGCGCTGCCGCTGCCGAGACTGTGACGATAAGACTTGCGAGCCAGCCCAGCAGAACAGTCAGCGTTACATTTGACCCTGATGAAGTCCATAAGGATTACTTGGTTATTGATACCGACCCCAGCACTCCCAATAGCGATGAAAAAACACTGAATTTCACAACCGCCAACTGGGATGATCCGCGAGCTGTCTCTTTCACGGCGCGTTCTGACGATGATGGTGATGATCAGGCTTTTGAGGTCAAAGTCACCTCGGCCTCAACGGGCGACGATTACGAGGGCCAAGAGGACAGCATTGCCGTTTCAGTCACCGACGATGATGCTCGGGCGCTGGTGCTGTCGGCCACAGCAGTCCAGCTGATCGAGCAGGGCGCCTCAGGGGACTTCACCGTGAAGCTTGCGACGGAGCCCGGCGAAGCGGTCACGGTGACGCTTGACAATGCCGATTCCGCTGCGGTGCGCCTGTCCCCAGACAGCCTGACGTTTGACGATAGCGATTGGTCGGATGTCCAGACGGTGACCGTCACCGGCCTCAACGACACCGATGCAACCGATGAAACCGTCGCGATACACCTCTCCGCCTCCGGGGGCAAATACACGGGGCAGAGGGGCAGCGTCTCGGTGACGGTTGACGACAACGACACGAACGGGGTGACGGCATCAATCGATGAGCTGGAGCTGACCGAAAACGCCCCGGGGAATTTCGGCAGCTTCACGCTGCTGCTGGCAACCCAGCCCAAGGCTTCCGTTGAGCTGACCCTGTCAAGCAGTGAGGAGGGGGCAGTTGCGACCTCGCCCTCCAGCCTGACCTTCACTCCGTCAGATTGGAACGTGCAGCAGACGGTAACGGTGGTGGCCTTCTCGGATGCCGATGCCGCTGATGAGTCAGTGACGCTCAACGTCAGCGCCTCGGGGGGCGGCTACGGCGACGTGACGGCGAGCGTGGCGGTGTCGGTGACTGACGATGACCGCCTGGGGCTGGTGCTGTCACCCGGCTCCCTTGCATTGAACGAGGGATCGGCGGCAATGCTCTCGGTGAGGCTGTCGTCGAAGCCGTCCGACGATGTGGCTGTGACGATGACCAATGACAACCCCTCGGCGGTGAGCCTGAGCCCGTCCAGCCTGGAATTCAACTCGATCAACTGGAATGCCCCGCAGAGCGTGACGGTGACCTCGATCAGCGACGCCGACTCAGCTGATGCAGAGGCGGTCATCACCCTGGAGGCTTCGGGCGGGGGGTATGTCAATGTCAGGGGCACGGTGGATGTCGACGTTGAGGACGGCGACATGCCGGGCCTGAATATTTCCCGCACGCGGGTCTCCCTGGACGAGGGGGCGACACAGAGCCTGATGGTGAGCTTGACCGCACCGCCCACGGAAGAGGTGAGCCTGGACCTGACCAGCGACGCTGAGACGGCGGCCACCGTCGCACCGGCCGAGCTGACATTCACTGCGGCCAACTGGAGCACCCCGCAGGCTTTCGCACTGGCGGCGCCGCAGGACGAGGACGCCCTGGACGCCGGCGCGTCCATCAGCCTGGCGGCCTCCGGCGGAAACTACGATGATGTGACCGGCAGCGTGGCGGTGTCGGTCGCCGATGACGAAACCGCAGGTCTGCAATTGTCGGCGGATTCGCTGAGGCTGATTGAGGGCGCCGCCGGCTCCATCAGTGTTCGCCTGGCGAGCGCACCGGCCGCAGATGCCCAGGTCACGCTGACGCTGCGCTCGAACAACAGCGACATTGAAATTGACACCGATGCGGACACGGCGGGCGGCCAAGACACCCTGGTCTTCCCCGCAGCGGATTGGGATGAGGATCAGAGCTTCACCATCACGACCTCGCAGGACGGCGATGCCGATGATGAAACCGGCACGATTACGATTTCGGCGTCGGGTGCGGACTACGACGTCGTCAGCGGCGTCGTCTCGGTGGACATTGAAGACGACGACATTTCCGGTCTGAGCCTGTCGCACACCGCCCTCGAGGTCGACGAGGACGACAGTGCGACATTCAGCGTGAAATTGCGCCGCCAGCCCAGCGCCGCCGTGGTGGTGACGCTGGCGGTCACCGGCGCCGGCGGTGTGACGATTGCCGACACCGACCCGAATACACCGGCAGATCAGAGCACGCTGACTTTCACGACCGCCAGCTGGGGCACGGCCCAGACCGTCACGGTGCGCACCGCCGAGGACGAAAATGGCGAGGGGGAAACCGGGTCGGTCACCCTCTCGGCGGCCGGCGGGGGCTATGACAGCATCCGCGCGAGCGTGTCGGTTTCGGTCAATGACAACGATTCAATCGGTCTGACGCTGTCCGCTTCGAGCCTGGAGCTGGCCGAGGGCAGCAATAGGGAGGGCTCGTTTACGGTGCTGCTGGACAGCCAGCCAACCGCCGATGTGTCGATTGCGATCAACAATTCCAACCCGCTTGCTGCGACGGTGTCCCCGACCGAGCTGACCTTCACTCCGTCGGATTGGAACAGCACTCAGACGGTCACGGTGGTCGCCCCCGCCGACGATGACAACGGCAGCGGCGAAACCACAACGATCAGCCTGACTGCCAGCGATGGCGGCTATTCCGGCCAGAGCGGCAGCGTTGTGGTGACGGTCACCGACGACGACGCCATTGGCTTCAGGCTTTCAGAGACGAGGAAGCAGCTCGGCGAGAGCGATTCGGACACGTTCACGGTGGCACTGCGGACGCAGCCGGCGTCCGATGTCACGGTTTCGGTGATCAGCCCGGATCGAAATGCCGTGACCGCAGCGCCGGCCGAGCTGACATTCACTGCGGCCAACTGGAGTGAGATGCAGACGGTGACGGTGTCGGCGGTGGGTGATTCTGATCTCGCCGATGAGCAGGTCACAGTCGCCCTGAGCGGCTCGGGAGGCGGTTATTCGGGTCAGAGTGCGAGTGTCATGGTGACGGTCACCGACGATAAAAACGTCGGTCTGGAATTGTCGACCGATTTGCTTTCCCTGACAGAGGCGTCGACGAGAAACGCCGGCTCTTTCACGGTGGCGCTGGGCAGCCGCCCGACCACCAACGTCACCATAGAGCTCGCCAGCGACAAGACCGGTGCAGTGCAGATTGCCCCCTCGAGCCTGACGTTTTCTCCTGCGGAATTCCGCATCGCACAGACCGTGAACGTCGTGGCATTCCCGGATGAGGACGTCGGCGATGAAGAGGTGACGATTGCAATGCGCGCCGCAGGGGGCGATTACGAGGGGGTCTCCCGCACTCTGACGGTGGATGTCGAGGATGACGACGATCCGACATTCACGCTGTCCTCCGCCGCATTGACCGTGAGCGAGGGCAGCACCAGCGCCCTTGATGTGAGCCTGGGCACCCGGCCGACCGGGAATGTCAGGGTTGCGGTCTCCAGCAGTTCGGGCTCGGTTGCAGCGGCGACCCCG
The DNA here is from genome assembly GCA_001750645.1 of Gammaproteobacteria bacterium AqS3. Lineage (GTDB taxonomy): Bacteria > Pseudomonadota > Gammaproteobacteria > MEIF01 > AqS3 > AqS3. The sequence goes on along the minus strand of MEIF01000013.1, from coordinate 13,185 downwards.
GCGAGCCTGACCTTTACCGCCGAAAACTGGCAGAACGCCCAGACCGTGACCGTGGCCGGGGTTGAGGATGCCGACAACATCGACGCCCAGACGACGCTGGTTTTGACGGCGAGCGGCGGCGGTTATGCGGGGCTGGCGGGTTCCGTTTTGGTGGACGTCCATGATGACGACGATGTCAGCCTGGATCTGTCCAAGACGGCAATGGTCGTGACCGAGGGCGGCAGCGGCTCATTCACCATCAGACTGACCGTGCTGCCGACGGCCGGGGTGACTGTCGAGCTGTCCTCGCCGAATCCGGATATTGGGCTCGATGCGGACGACTCAATCCCGGGGAATCAGACCACGCTGAGCTTCAATGCCTCCAACTGGAATCAGGAGCAGACGATTGCCGTCTCTGTCCGGGAGGACGAGGACGCCATTGTCGATGTGGCAGCGGTGTCCCTGGTGGCGGACGGCGGGAATTACGCGGGGCGGAGAACAAGCCTGAGGGTGACGGTGGCTGAAAACGACAGCGTCGGGTTTGCCCTGTCGGATGCCTCCCTGGAGCTGTTCGAAGGCCGCGCGGATTCGTTTACCGTGGCGCTGAACAGCCGGCCGAGCGCCGATGTCACGGTGACCTTGAGGCAGCCGGCGAATGCCGATGTCAGGGTCGACACCGATGGCAGGGCGACGGGCGATCAGAACACCCTGAGTTTCACCCCGGCAAACTGGGATATTCCGCGGACTGTGAATGTCTCCCCAGCCGAGGACGCCGACCGTCTCGATGACTCGGCGACGATTGAGCTGAGCGCCGCCGGCGGGGACTATGCCGCTGTGACGGCCAGCGTGTCCGTGTCGGTTGACGACGACGACGATGTCGGCATCCAGCTGACCGAAAGCCGGCTGACAGTGAGGGAGGGGCAGACGGTCGGCTTTGGCGTCCGCCTGTCCAAACAGCCCGGCGCCAATATCACGGTGACCATTGATCAGCCGGCAGCCGGTTCGGGGGTGTCGGTGGACACCGACAGGGGCATGAACGGCAATCAGAATCAGCTGACCTTTACCTCGACGAACTGGGATCGCAACCAATTCGTGATCCTGGCCGCAGCTGAGGACGGCAATGCCGAAGGCAGCGCTTTGACGATCTCGCTGCGGGCATCGGGCGGCAATTACGGCGGCATTTCCAGCAGCCTGGAGCTGACAGTCCAGGACGACGACGCCCGGGGGCTGGCGCTGTCGGAGAGCGGCGTGCTGCGGGTTCGGGAGAGCGCCAGCGCCACCTTTGAAGTCAAATTGAGCTCCGAGCCCACCGAAGATGTCACGGTGACTTTGAGCCTGTCTGACGACAGCAGCTCAGACATCACTTTCGACACCGATGCGGTTGCGACCGGGAATCAGGCGACCCTGATGTTTGCCGCGGCCACCTGGGACACGGCTCAAACCGTGACGGTTTCTGCGGCCCAGGACGATGACGCCCAATCCGACACGGGCACGATCGACCTCAATGCCTCAGGGGGCAATTACCAGGGGCTGAGAACGGCGCTGAGCGTCAATGTGACGGAAGCCGATGCGGTCGAACTGCGGCTGTCGACAGATTCGATTCAGATCAACGAGGATACGAGCCAAACCTTTACGGTCAGGCTGGCCTCCGAACCCAGCGACGACGTCACCGTGACCTGGCAGACCGACAATGCCGACGTCAGCCTGGTGGCCGATGCGGACAATCCGGGCGGCAGCAGCAGCGAATTGGAATTTGACGACAGCAACTGGCAGGTCGCACAGACCGTCACGCTCTCAGTCGCCTCGGACAGCGATGCCGCAGATGAGAATGCCACGATTGACCTGTCCGCAGCCGGCGGCGATTACCAGGGCAGGACGGCCAGCCTGAGCCTCTCGATCGGGGATGCGGACACGGCCGACCTGACGCTGTCCGGAACCTCGCTGACCGTGCAGGAGGGCGGAAGTGCAGACCTCATGGTCAAGCTGGCCGCTCAGCCCAGCGGCGATGTGACTGTGACGCTGGCCCAGCCCGCCAACACAGATGTCACAGCGGACACCGATGGCAATGCCTCGGGCAATCAGAACACCCTGACCTTCACCAGCAGCAATTGGGATCAAGACCAGAGCGTCACGGTTTCCGCAATTCAGGACGATGACGCAACCAGTGACGGCGCTGCGATTAGGTTTACCGCCAGCGGGGGCGGCTATGACGCCGCCCGGGCGACTGTGAATGTATCGGTAACCGACGCCGACACTCTGGGCCTGATGCTCTCGGTCACGGAATTGACGGTGAATGAGGGGAGCAATGCGACCTTCACGATCCAGCTGGGCAGCGATCCCGGCGCCGGAAACGATATTGAGGTGTCGATGGCCGCCAACAATCCGAGCAATCCCGACCTCTCCCTGCAGGGTGTCCCAATAACCTTCACAAATGACAACTGGAACCGCCCGCAGACGGTGACGGTGTCGGCCGGCCAGGATGAGGACGGCGCCGACGAGATCGAAGAGCTTTCACTGACTGCGGCGGGCGGCGGCTATGAGGGCGAGACCAGCACCATTGCAGTGATCATCGATGACGATGAAACGATTGGCCTGAGCCTTTCAAAAACCACCCTGACGGTCGATGAGGGCGGTGCAACCACCTTTGCAGTGTCGCTGAGCGCCCCGCCGACAGATAGTGTGACATTCACGCTGAGCCAATCGCCGGCCACCAGCAACCTCACGATTGACGCCGATGCGGACGTCGGCGGCAATCAGGGCACGCTGACCTTCACGCCCGCAAATTCAGGGGTGGCAAAGACGGTGACTGTGAGTGCACCGGCGGACGAAGACGGGGCCGATGAATCCTGGGCCATTTCAATCAGCGCCTCCTCCGGCGCCGCTGAATATCTCTCCGAGAGCGCCGAATTGCCGGTCACGGTGGTGGACGAAGACCAGGATGCCCTGGTGCTGTCCCAGTCAACTTTGAACATACGCGAGGGGCAGAGGGGCAGCATCACAATCAGACTGGCAACCGAGCCGGATCTGCCTGTGACGGTGACAGTCAAACAGCCGAATGACTCCGATCTTCGCGTCGACACCGACCTCAATGTGACCGGCGGCCAGCAGACCCTCAGCTTCAATTCAGCCAACTGGCGCGTGGCTCAGACAGCCTACATTTCTGCGGTCGGAGACGATGACGCAGAAAATGAAGAAACCGGATCAATTGAAATCACTGCCGCAGGCGGCCGCTACTCCAACCTGGAAAAGACGACCCTGACTGTGAATGTGAGGGACGATGACGCCAGGAGTCTGGTGCTTTCTGACAGGTCCGTGGATGTCGACGAGGGCTCCAGTGAGACCTTCGACATCCGCCTCAATTCCAAGCCGTCCGAAACCGTCAGGCTGACATTCAGCGGCTACCGGGAATCGGATGTGGTTGTGGACACCGACGCTCAGGCTTCGGGCATCCAGGAGGTGCTGATCTTTGAGCCCGACGAGTGGGCCACCGATCAGACAGTGACCGTCTCGGCAGAGCCTGACAGCGATGCGATCGATGACCCCGCCGTGAGGGTTCAGATCAGCGCCGAGGGGGGCAACTATGCCGGGCAGGCCGCCAGCGTGTCGGTGCGGGTCACCGATACTGAAACGCCGGGGTTCCTGTTCTCGGAGAGCAGCCTGCAGCTTCCCGAGGGGTCGGATGTCAGCTTTACCGTCAGGCTGAACAGCGAGCCGAGCGGCGATGTGCAGGTCTCGCTGTCGCAGAGCGCCCTCGGCGGGACCAGGCTGCAGATCGCCACAGGCGGCGGCAGTGCACAAAATCAATTGACTTTCACGCCGGGCAATTGGAATGCCGGGCAGACCGTCACGCTGAGCGCCGGCGAGGACGCCGATGCCCTCGATGACACAGTGACGATTGCCCTGTCCGCCACCGGTGCGGATTACCAGGGCGAGACCGGCAGCTTGGCAGTGGAAGTTCTCGACAGCAACCAGACGGCTCTGGTGCTCTCTGCAACCAGCCTGAGCCTGGATGAGGGGGCGACCGACACCATCACGGTGCGGCTGAGAACGCAGCCGAGCGCCAGTGTCGGCGTGGAGCTGAATCAGTCGAGCAATTCAGATGTCGAGCTGGACACCAATCCCACGCTGGCGGGCAACCAAAACACCCTGAATTTCACCACCGGCAATTGGCAGACCGAACAGACCATCAGGTTGACAGCCGCTGAAGACGCCAACGCCGTTGACGATGAGGAGAAAATCTCCCTGGTGGCCATTGGCGGCGATTACAGCGGCGAGACTGCCGAGCTCACCGTCTCGCTCAATGACAATGACGCCGTCGGCCTGAAATTCGGGCTGTCATCGCTGGACCTGGATGAGGGCGCCAGTTCCAGCTTCTCCATTGCCCTCAGGAGTCAGCCCAGCGCCAATGTAACGCTGACGCTGATGCAGCCGGAGAATTCGGATATCACGCTGGATACCAATGCGGCCTCATCGGGCAATCAGACCCTGCTGACGTTCTCGCGCCTCAGATGGGATCAGGCCCAGACCGTGAACGTCTCCGCCAAGCACGATGCCGATGCGGCCATTGACACGGCGAACATCAGCATTCAGGCCAGCGGAGGGAATTACGCGGGACAGACCTTCAGCACGTCCATTTCTGTGAATGAGGATGAGCGCGTCGGGTTTGATCTGCCCGGGACAAGGCTGACGATGGCGGAGGACCAGAGCATCCAATTCAGTGTCAGCCTGTCATCGCAGCCGGTCGGGGGCAGCGTGCTCGTGACACTGGCCCAGCCGGACAATCCGGACGTGACCGTTGATACGGATGCCCGAACCGCAAACCTTCAGAACACGCTGACATTCACCGCCTCGAATTGGGACACGCCCCAGACAGTGACCGCCTTCTCGGTGGATGACGCCGACGGGGCGGTCGATGAGGCGGTGATCCGCCTCTCCGCCACCGGAGCCGACTACGGTGCGGCATCCGGACGATTGACGATTGAGGTCACCGACAACGAGCCGCCGGGCATCAGGGTCGATCCGGCAAGGCTGACGATCACAGAGGGTGCCAGCGGGGTGTTTACGGTTCGCATCGACAACGCCCCGTCATCTGATGTCTCGATCAGATTGCAGCAGCCGAACAACGAGGAGATCACGCTGGACACCAATCCCTCGGTGCCCGGAAATCAGAACGCACTGACATTCAATGCCGGCAACTGGAATACGCCGCAGCAGGTGACGGTCTCTGCCAGACATGACGACGACGGCATAAATGACCTCACAACCATCACCATGACTGCCTCGGGAACGACCGAGTACGACAATCAGACCAGCAGTGTCAGGGTGACTGTGGATGACGACGACGACCCGCAGCTGATCCTGTCGCCGGCAGACAAGCTGGTTGTGGATGAGGGCGGCAACAATTCGTTCACCGTTCGCCTGAACAACCAGCCCAGCTCGTCCGTGACGGTCTCCCTGGTGCAGCCCGACAACACAGACATCACGCTGGACACGGACACCGATGCGGACGGCGGGCAACTGGTGCTGGAATTCACCCAGCAAAACTGGGAGACCCCGCAGTCGGTGCGCGTTGATGCGGCGCAGGATGCCGATGCCGTGCACGACACCGAGGACATTCAGCTCAGCGCCGCAGGCGGGGATTACGCCGGCATCACGGGACAGCTGACAATCGAGGTCGACGATGATGAAAGCATTGACCTGATGCTGTCCGGGGACACTCTGGAATTTACCGAGGGCCGCAGCAGCACCTTCACGGTTAAGCTGGATTCCAGGCCAACCGGGGATGTGACGGTCACGCTGGTGCAGGATCCCCAGACTGTCAACTCGGACATCACGCTCGACACGGACGACGTTGCCGCCGGCAATCAGAACACGCTGGACTTCACTGTCGACGATTGGAATGAGACGCAGGAAGTGACGGTCTCGGCAATTGCTGATGCGGATGCGGTGAACGATACGACGACATTCAATCTGAGCGCCTCCGACGGGGGGTATGAAGCAGCCACCGCCAGCATTGCGATCACGGTCACCGATGGCAATGAGCGAGGCTTGACGCTTTCACCCGCATCGCTGACGGTGAACGAGCCGGATACGGCTGACGGCAATCAGGTCAATACCACCTTTGCGGTGGCTCTGGACACCCAGCCCACGGGCGATGTCAGGGTGACGCTGACGCAGTCGGAGAACACCGATATCCAGGCCGACACCGATGCCGCCACCGACGGCAATCAGGGCGAACTGACCTTTACCTCGGACAACTGGGACACACCGCAAACGGTGACGCTCATCGTCCTCCCCGATGTTGACGGTGTGAATGACACCGGCACGATCAGGTTCACAGCTTCCGGGGCCGACTACGAGGATGAGGATCCCAAAGTCTTCGCTGATCTGGCGGTCACGGTGAGAGAAAAGGACTCCGTTGAATTGACGCTTGCACCCAGTCCGGTTGATCTGGTCGAGGGGGTGAGCGGTGCGTTTACGGTGCGGCTCAATACCCGGCCCACTGACTCGGTGGATGTCGCCATTGCGGTCGGGGAGAACTCGGACCTCGTGGTGGACGCGAACCCCGATGCCGACGGCAGCCAGACCTCCCTGAGCTTCTCCACGGAGGATTGGGATACTCCGAAGTCGGTCAGCATCACGGCTCAGTCCGATGAGGATGCCACGGACGAGAATGAAACCCTTGATTTCAGTGCGTCCGGCGCCGAATATTCGGGTGTGACCGCCACGCTGCGGGTCAACATAGACGACAGCAATGAGGTCGGGCTGGACCTCTCGGCTTCGATCATCACCGTGGTCGAGGGAGAGGAGGGAACGTTTGCGGTGAGGCTCGACACGAAGCCGACCGGCGATGTGACGGTCACACTGACGAGTTCCAACTCGTCCGTGACTTTCGATCCCGTCGATCTGGACTTCACCTCTGAAAATTGGAATGAGGAGCAGGAGGTCACCATTGTCGGGGTGGAGGATGCAGATGCGGCAGAGGCGAGGACGACCCTGACCCTGACCGGCTCCGGGGCGGACTACGCCGATGTCAGCGACTCCGTCACCGTAATCGTCAACGATGACGAATTGGCTGAACTGAGGGTGTCGGCGCTGAGCCTGGAAATGCGAGATGACACCTCTGCGTCGTTCACGGTGCGCCTGGCCAACCTGCCCACGGGTGATGTGTCGGTCGCCCTGACGAGCAATTCGGTCTCGGTGCCCGTGGAGCCGAAAACCCTTGGCTTTACCGCCGTCAACTGGAACACGCCCCAGACCGTGTCAGTGACCAGTCACCCCGATGGCGATGCCGAGGATGATCAGGTTCAGATTAATCTGGTCGCCAGCGGAGTCGAGTATGAGGGTGCGACGGCTGCTGTCGGCCTGGAGATTGATGACTCTGAAGAGCTGGCGCTGGACGTGTCGGCTGTGGGACTGTCACTGACGGAGGGCGGCTCGGGCGCCTTTACGATCAAACTGTCGCACCAGCCGGTCGGTCCGGTGACGGTGCAAATCCGCAGCGACGATGCGGCCGCTGCGGTCCCGGCACCGAACACGCTGGTCTTCGACAGCGACAACTGGGACACCGCGCGCACGGTGACCGTTACGGGCGCGGTTGACGATGACACGCTCAACGAGAACACCACCCTGAATGTATCGGCGGTCGGCTCGGGCTACAGCGGTGTTTCGGCAGAGCTCGCCGTCGAGGTGTCCGATAGGGATGCCCCGCACCTCGTCGTCTCCCCGGCCTCGCTGTCCTTTGTTGAGGGCGGAAATGCCGGATATCTCAGGGTGCGGCTGGGTGTCCAGCCCCGCTCAGATGTGCTGATTTCATCCGGGAGCAGCGCACCCAGCTCGCTCGAGGTGACAGAGGGCGAGCTCCTGACCTTCACCCGGCAAAACTGGGACACGCCCCAGCTGATTGAGCTGACACCGCTCAGCGATGCCAATGCCCACGACGAGCATGTGTCGATCACGGTTTTGGCTGACGGGGACGACTATGACAGGGTCTCAAAAATCGTCACCGTAAAAGTCGAGGACAAAGACACTCCGGCGCTGCTGCTGTCCGAATCCACGCTGCTGATCAAAGAGGGCAGGGAGACGGACTTTACCGTGCGGCTTTCCAGCCCGCCAGTCGGCGGGGCGGTGACGGTCTCGGTCCGCAGCAGCGATGAGACAACCGCAACGGCGCAGCCCGAAGCCCTGACCTTTAACTCGACAAACTGGAATCTCGGCAGGGCGGTCGCACTGATCTCGCTGCAGGATGCCGACCTGGATGATGAGACGGTCACGATCAGGCTTGCGGCACAGGGCGGGGGCTACAGCGGGATAACGTCCAGCCTGACGGCGACGATCACCGACTTTAACCGTCCCAACCTCGACCTGTCAGAATCGGAGATTGTGCTGACGGAGGGGGCCAACAATACGTTCTCAGTCAGGCTGGCCCAGCAGCCCGAGGGCCCTGTAACGGTTGACATTGCAAACAGCAATTCAGTCGTGTCAACGCTCTCGATCACCCGGCTGGACTTCGATGAACTCGACTGGAACGTCCCCCAGAACATCACCCTGACGGCCGAGGAGGATGTCAATGCCCTCGATGAAAGAGAAGCGCTGACGCTGACCACATCGGGGTCGGGCTATGACGGGGTCATGATTCAGCTGCCCGTCTTGATCCGGGACGACGAGGTCTCTGAGCTGGTGTTTTCGGTTCAGTCGCTGTCGCTCGATGAGGGCAGCTCTGAAAACTTCCAGGTGAGATTGCCCGGCCCGCCCACAGGCAATGTCACCCTGACGATAGCCAGTGACGATGAGCAGGCCGCAACGGTCTTGCCCGGGCAGCTGACTTTCGGGACAGCCGACTGGAATACGCCTCAGACCGTTGCGGTCACCTCGCTGGAGGATGCCGATGCCGACGATGAGCGCGTCACGCTCAATTTCTCGGCCAATGGGGGCAGCTATACCGGCATCAGCAGCAGCATTGCGGTCTCCATTGCCGACACCAACAATGCGCGTCTGATTTTGTCCGCCGACACGCTGAGTGTGGGCGAGGGCGAGAGCCAAAATCTGACTGTCCGGCTGAATTCCCAGCCCACCGGCAATGTGACGGTTTCCGTCGCCAACAACAGCGCCGCCGCTCTGGCGACCCCGTTAAGCCTGGTCTTTACCCCGAACAACTGGAATGTTGATCAGTCGCTCAGCATCTCCGGAAGCGAGGATGAAGACGCCAAAGACGACGGGGTGATATTCAGCCTGGCTCCGTCCGGCGGCGGCTATACCGGGATCAATCGCAGCATCAACGTCACTGTTGACGATGACGAAACGGTCGGCCTGAGCCTGTCGCTGCAGGACTTGACCCTGGTTGAGGGCGAGGCGGCGAGCCTCACGGCCCGGCCGCTGAGCCGGCCGAGTTCGAGAGTGACGGTTTCAGTCACCGCCGCCAATCTCGATATTGCGACTGTTTCCCCGACGGTGCTGATTTTCACTCCGGATGATTGGACCGAAGCCAAGCCTTTGACCGTGACAGCACAGCAGGACGACGATTCGACAGACGCTCAAACCGAGATTCGCTTCAGTGCATCCGGGGGCGAGTATTCCGGGCGCACAAACCGGGTCAGTGTGGATGTCAACGATGACGAATCGAGCCACCTGAAGCTGTCGACGCCGGTTCTGTCTGTTGCAGAGGGGAGCGCGTCCTCGTTCACGGTCGCCTTGACGCAGCAGCCGAGCGCCGATGTGACCGTCTCGGTCAGCACCGACCAGGCGACCCTCGCGAGTCTCGCCCTCGATCCGGCATCACAGGACAGGCTGCAGACGGTTGACCTGACCTTTACGCAGGACAACTGGGCCGATGCGCAGTCTGTCGCCGTATTCACTTCAAGCGATGCGGATTCCGAGGATGAGACGGCCAATATCAGCCTGTCCGCTTCGGGGGGCGACTACGCTGGAAAAACCGGCAGCATCAGGGTTCTGATTGAGGATCTCAACTCCGCCCAGCTGAATGTTGCCGTCAACAACGAGGCCATCGACGCACTGACCGTGACCGAGGGCTCCTCCGCCACCTTCGATGTGAAACTGACAGCGCCTCCAAACGGCACTGTGACCGTTCGGCTGATGAGCAGGGGCGCCTCTGCGACGCTGTCCAAGCAGAGTCTGACGTTTGACAACACCACCTGGAATCAGGCACAGAGCGTCATGGTCTCTGCCCGAGAGGATGGCGATCCAGACGATAACTTCGCCTTCATCAGCCTGAAGGCTGCGGGTGCGGGATATGACGGCGTGAGCTCAACCGTGGCCGTGGACATACCGGACAATGACCGCCCGCCGGGGCTGATCTTGTCGGCGATCGAAGTGAGTGTCAATGAGGGCGAAACGGAAAATCTGGATGTCCGGCTGGCAGCACCGCCCAGTGAAAATGTGACCCTGTCCGTCAGCATGAGCGACGAGGCCGTCATCATCAGCCAGGGGAGCGCCACAGCCTCGCCAGGGGAGGGACTGACCCTGACCTTCACCCCCACCAACTGGAGCACCGATCAGCAGATTGGACTGGAGGGCGCCCAAGATCCCGACATCTCCGATGAGGAGGCGCTGACCCTGACCCTGGTCGCCGCCGGCGGGAGCTATGAAGCCCTGAGATCCGAGGTTCTGGTCTCTGTTCTGGACGACGATGAAGCCGGAATCAGACTCTCCCAGACCGACCTGAGCGTGACCGAGGGTCAGAGCGTTCCCTTCAGGGTGAGCCTGATGAGCGAGCCCAGCAGACAGGTGACGCTGAGGATTTCAAGCGACGATCAGGAAGCGGCATCGACCTCGCCGGCGAGGCTGATCTTTACCGCAGAAAACTGGAATGTGGATCAGCTGGTGATTGTCACGGGCACGCAGGACGCAGACCGGGACAACGAATCGGCAACCGTCACCCTCTCTGGTCTCGGCGGCGAATATGCCGGCCTGACCGCCAGCGTTGCAGTCACCGTTCTGGACGAGGACAAGGGGGCCGACCCCAACATTGAACGCATGGTGGCGAAGCAGGTTTTGGCGGAGATCGCCCGCACAACCCTGATCGGCACCGTCGACGTCATCAACAACCGGCTGCAAACCGGAACGGGTCTGCGCACGGCGAACATCGCGGGCCACGATGTCGAGCTCAGCCGCAAAGCCGTTCAGGACATTGCCTCGGGCTTTGCGGCGGCCGCGATGGCAAGCGCCGGGAACAATCCAGGCGCCTCGCGCTTTGACGGCTCCCTGTTTGGCGTCGACCGGCAGAGCGTCGATTGGCTCGGAGGCATCGCGCTCAAAGACGGGGCTCCGGCGCTTGCCCAGCCCGACCTCATCGGCAGCGAGCTTCCGTTTGTCAGCAGCTTCACCTATGCCATGAGCGCCGTCGGAGCGGGGGCTGGGGGGCAGCCGTGGACGCTCTGGGGCCGTTATGACATGCGCGACTTCTCCGGCCTTACCAGTGAGATTGACAACCCGGTCAATCAGGACAATCCCATAGGCGCCGAGTACGACGGCGATCAGATCGCCCTATGGCTGGGCTTTGACCGTGAACTGGGCGAGGGAACGCTGCTCGGCCTCGCCTTCTCCCGGGGCAACAGCGGGGCCGACTACCTGCTGTTCAACAACGAGGCGAGCCTGACCGCCCGCATGAACACCGTGCTCCCATACCTTGAGATTGGCCTGGATTCCGGCGGCTCCATACAGATGATGTTTGGGCGGGGCAACGGCGATGTCGAAATTGACGAGACCAGCGGCAACAGCGGCAAGGCCGACATGAGCATGGACATGATGTCGGTCGCACTGAACTGGCCGGTCGGCAACTTCGTCAACACCTCGGTCATGACGGTCGCCAATGTGCTGTCCAGCAGGCTGTCCGTTGAGCGCAGCGCCGAGGCGGCCTCGATCAGCGGGCTGAGCGTCGACAGCACACTGATACGGGGCGGGATTGAACTGTCCCACAGAAGCGGTTTCGGCGACTTCTGGAACTTCAACCCGCGTCTGGGAATGATGGTGCGCCAGGACAGCGGCGACGGCATCACCGGCACCGGCATCGAGCTGACTGCCGGGGCCAAACTCGCCGCCGGTGATCGGTTCAATGTCGATTTGAGCATGCGCTGGCTGGGCTCGCACACGGCAGACGACATGCAGGAATTCGGGGCCAGCCTGGAAATGCAGCTCAGGGCGAGGGATCCGCTGGGACGCGGCCTGTCGCTGGGCATTCGTCCCGAGTGGGGCGCCCTGCAGGACGGCGCTCTGGAGCGGGAAGAAGCCTTCAGGCCTGATCGGACAGGGCTGATGAACCGCAATCAGGCGCAGCGGGGTGCGCTCACCGCCAATTTCGGCTTCGGCATGGACATGTTCGGCGGCCTCCTGACGCCGTATACCGAATACCGGATCTCCCAGGGGGATTACGCCTCGACGCGCTACACCACCGGCCTGCGCTTTACCGACGGAGAGGATCTGGAAGCCAAGCTGTTCAATGAAATCAGCACGGGTCAGGGTCCGGGAGGCACCTCGCGCATCGGCCTCGAGCTGAAGAAAAACCTCGGCGATTAGCGCGCCTGAATGCCCGTCCCCGGCAGGGCGGTCGGTCGGATGCCGGATGTTGTGCAATACACCTTGATCTGCCTGGTCCCAGTCTCAGTCGCCGGCAGCGGCTGACCGTTGAACAGCGCGCGCGCACACATATAGATGGAGGACTGGAGGACGGCCCGAGGCGAAGGGGAAATGCTGCGTTGCGGTTCCAGCGTGGAACGCATCCCGGGGGGCAGACCGTGATGCCAGAACACCGCCCGAACGGCTGCAAGTGCGGCATCCCATCGCTGCTCAGCGCCCCTGGCCAATCTCCGGTGCCTGTTTGTCCCGCCTTCAGCTGCAATGCTGTCCGTGCATCCCGCCGCCCAGGGCTGCTTGAAAAGACAGCCTTCTCTCCGGGAAACCGACCCGGAAACTCCACGGACCCGATATTTTTGATGCGCGTGTGAGCGCCCTTCATCTGCCTGGAGATTAGCTCGCACCATGAGGGTTTATCTATCTGCAGCGCGGCGAGCATCACCGCAACAGCATTGCAGCGGTCGGGCAGGGTATTGCCTCGGTTGAGTTCCGAGGCCAGGGCTGCGGACGGTCTGCCGCAACTATGGCCATCGCAGCGGACTATGGCAGCTGCATCGCTGGAATCTGCATTGCGACGATCTTGAGCACGGCGAGCTGAACCGCAACGGCGTTTGGCTC
>MEIF01000129.1 GCA_001750645.1 Gammaproteobacteria bacterium AqS3 | reverse complement strand
CGAGCGTCACATCGCCCGCCTCGGCGAGACCCGCTCCCGCCTGGCCGTCGAACTCCAGAAGCGCTACTGATCTGCCCGGCCCGCACTCTGCCGGCCTGCCGGCGGCGTCCCAGGACGGCGACCGGACTCACTGGATCCGCAGGCTGCCCCCGGGGGCTAGAACTGCCTGCTCAGCTCGATCGCCAGCTTGGAGCGGGCGGGGCTGCGGCCCGACACTCGCCGCTCGCCGAACAGCTTCCACTCCAGCGTGCCTTGACCGCTGAATTTCACTCCGGCAACCTGCCGCATCGAGCCGTGCTCGCCGCTGGTGAAGTCATACTCCGAATAGGGCGCCAGCATCCCGCCCAGCGCCCTCAGACCGTAGGCGAGCTCGGCCGCCACGCCCCGCCTCTGCTGCCGCCGGCGGTGATCCCGCAGGTCGGACTGATCCAGCCGAAACGCCTCATCGCGGTCGAGCAGGTCGTCCTCGGCGGCGCCCCAGTGCGGCCCGAGGGTCAGGCTCACGCCCTCGCCGCCGGGCCGGGGGTTCAGACGGAACTCGACGCTCGCACCGGTGTCGGTCAGGTTCTCGGCGCTGTGCATCCCCAGCGTGCGCAGGCTGATGTCAAGGCTGAAGCGCCCCCCGGATGAGCGCATCTGCAGACCTGCGGTCAGCTCGACGCCGGTGCCGGTCGCTCCATCACCGCCGTCGTAGCGCAGCGACATGCCGAGTCTCGGAGCGGCCTTCCACGTGCTCCCCAGGCCGCCGTGCTCCAGCTCCATGCCGCCGCGGAACTGGGTGCTGTTGACGTTCAGGTTGTCGAGAACGCTCTGCACCGAGCCGTTGCCCTCGGGCTTCATGGAGCTGAACCCCAGGCCGCCGGTCCACGACAGCGTGCTGCGGCCGAGCCGTGTCACCGGCCAGCTGCCGCTGAGGGACATCAGCTCCATCGACATCTCGGCCGTGATCTCGCTCCGATCCGCCTGCACCAGCGTGATCTCGCCGCTGCCGAAGCCCAGCATCGCCCGCGCGGTCGCACCGTTGCTGCCGGTGATCTCCATATAGGGCAGCAGGGTGGTCATGCTCGTGTCCAGACTGCCGTCGAGACTGGTGCGCTTGTAGCCCGAGTCGGCGCTGGTCGAGCCGAATGCCAGACCCAGGGCAAGCCTGTCCGAGGTGCTGGTGTCAAAGCCCAGCCAGAAGCCGCTCTGCGAGCCCTCGTATTCTGAGTCCTCTGACATGCTTCCGGAAAAGTCGCGGGTGTCGAAGCGACCCCAGACCAGCCAGTCCGCACCGCCCTCGATGTTCGAGTCGAAGGCGTAGCTGAAGCTGCTCAGCAGGGCGCCCCCCGCACCTGCGGTTGAGTGCGTCCCCGAGCGCAGCGGGCGGCCTTGGTCCAGGGCAATGCCGCCCAGCCAATCGGCGCTCTGCTGCTCGGCACCGAAACGACCCGCGGCAAAGCGGGACTGCGGGGTCTTATGACTTCCGGCGCGGCCGGCAAGGCCGGAGGCGATGTCGGAGGCGAGCGAGCGATCCAGGGCAATCCGCTGCCCGGCGACAACCGCGCTGCCCACGTTCCCCGGTGCATCAAAGCGGTGCTTGATGACATCGCCGGTCGAGGACAGCAGACTGCCGGCAATCTCAGCCAGCTGCAGTTTGACGACGGCCTCCTCCTCGTCCGGCATGGTGTCCGCATCGTTTTCAGTGACCGAGATCGCCACAGAGTTTGCGGTGATGCCGAAACCCGCAAGGCTGATCGTCGCGATGTCGCCGACCGTGTCGTCGTCCTCTTCCGCGCTCACTGCAACCTCCTGGGCGCTGCCCCAGTTGCCATCGTCACCGCCTGTGAAGGTCAGCGAGGACGGGCTGAACGTCACGTCGGGGTTGCTCGATGCCAGCGTCACCGTCCTGGCGCTGCGGGGCTTGGCGGCCAGCCGCACCGTGAAGGCCTCGGCGCCGCCCTCTTCCACCGTCAGCGATGCCGCCGACAGCCACAGCCCGACCGCGACGTCGTCGTCGATGACCGTCACCGTCAAGCTGTCGCTCAGGCCGGCGTACTCCCCGCCGGATGCGCTCAGGGTGATGGTCTCGGTTTCGCCTTCGGCGTTGTCGTCCTGGGCCGCGCTGACCGTCACCGTCTGTGCTGTGCTCCAGCTTGAGGTCGTGAAGCTCAGCGAGGTGTGGTCCAGCGTCAGGCCGGTTCCGGCAGTCCCGCTCAGCGCCACCGTGACGTTGGCGCTGGGTCGGGTCCTCAGCCGCACTTTGAAGATGCTGCTGTCGCCCTCGCTGACCGTCACACGGGCCGAGGACAGCGCCAGAGCAGGCGTGTCAAGCTCCGTCACCGTCACTGAAACGCCGGCGCTCTCGCCCGCGTAGTCGCCGCCGGATGCGTTCAGGGTGATGGTCGCGGTATCCGTTGCGGTGTCGTCGTCCCGTGCCGCGCGCACCGTCACCGTCTGAGGGCGATACCAATTCAGGGCCGTGAAGCTCAGCGAGGTGTGGCTCAGGGTCAGGTCGGTTCCGGTGGTTCCGCTCAGCGCCACCGTCACGTCCTCGCTGGGCCGGGTCGCCAGCGCCACCGTGAAGCTGTCGCTGTCTGCCTCGGTCACGCTCATGTCGCTGGTTGATACCGTCAGAGCCGGCGTGTCGTTGTCGGTCACGTTCACCGTCACGCTGTCTGTCAGGCTGTCTGCCACGCTGCCGTAGCCCGTCCCGAAGACCCTCAGCTGGAAGGTCGCGCTGTCGCCGAGTGCATCAGGATCCACAACCACGCTGACCGTCACCGTCTGCTCAGTGCTCCAGTTCGTGGTGGTGAAGGTCAGCGAGGCCTGGTCCAGGGTGATGTCGGAGTTGGCCGTGCCGGTCTGGGACATGACCACCGTCACGTCGCTGCTTGGCTGGTTCGTCAGCCGGACTGTGAAGTTGTCGCTGCCGCCCTCGGCCACAGTCAGGCTGTTCGTTGACACCGTCAGCCCCGGCGTGTCGTTGTCGGTTACGTTCACCGTTACGCTGCCGGTGACGCTGCCGTAGTCGGCACCCGATGCTGTCAGGCTGATCGTCACCCTCTCGGCAGCTGTGTCCTCGTCCTCGCCCGCCGTCACCGTCACGGTCTGCTCCGTGCCCCAGTTCGAGTTCGTGAACCTCAGCGAGGTGTGGTCCAGCGTCAGGTCGGTTCCGTCCGTTCCGCTCAGCGCCACCGTCACGTCCTCGCTCGGCTGGGTCGTCAATCGAACCGTGAAGCTGCCGGTGCGTCCCTCGGTCACGGTCAGGCTGTTCGTTGACACCGTCAGCCCCGGCGTGTCGTTGTCGGTTACGTTCACCGTTACGCTGCCCGTGACATCGCCGTAGTCGGCACCCGATGCCCTCAGGCTGATGGTCACCCTGTCCGCAGCCGTGTCGTCATCCTGCCCCGCCGTCACCGTCACCGTCTGCTCCGTGCCCCAATTCGAGTTCGTGAACCTCAGCGAGGTGTGGTCCAGCGTCAGGTCGGTTCCGTCCGTTCCGCTCAGC
>MEIF01000128.1 GCA_001750645.1 Gammaproteobacteria bacterium AqS3 | reverse complement strand
AGGACGGCGCCCAGATCATCGGCCTGGATCAGCACGGCGAGGTGCCGCTCTCGGCCGTCGATCACTCCGGGGTTCCGACCGTGCTGGTGCTCGGCGCTGAGGGCTCCGGCCTGGCGCACCTGACGCGCGAGCGCTGCGACGTCATCGCGCAGATCCCGGTGCTGGGCGGCACCGGCAGCCTGAACGTCTCGACGGCGGCGGCCGTCGCCCTCTACGAGATCTGCGCCAGGGGCGCCAACTTATAATCCCGCCCGCAGCGCGCCGGCGGCGGTTGATTCAAGGAGCAAACAGACGATGTCCGAGCAGAAATGGGTGGCTTTTTTGATGGGTTCGGATTCGGACCTGCCGGTCTTGGAGGCCGGCTTTGAGAGGATGGACGAGCTGCAGGTGCGCTATGAGGCGCGCGTGCTCTCGGCGCATCGCACCCCCGCTGCGGTGCATGAGTACATCAGGGACGCCGAGGCGCGCGGCTGCACCGTATTCGTCTGCGCCGCCGGCATGGCGGCACACCTGGCCGGGGCGGTGGCGGCTCAGACCACGCGCCCGGTGATCGGGATACCGGTCGACTCCGGGCCGCTGCAGGGCTTCGACGCCCTGCTGTCGACGGTTCAGATGCCCGGCGGGGTGCCGGTCGCCGCAGTCGCCATCGGCAGGGCCGGGGCGGTCAATGCCGCCTTCCTGGCGGCGCAGATTCTCGCCGTGGCCGACGCCGACCTGGCCGAGCGGGTGATGCGGCAGCGCCAGGCGGCCGCCGAGAAAGTGCTGCAGAAGGACGCCGCCCTGCAAGCCCGGTCGTGAGCGCCGCTCCGGGGGGCGCTTCTGAGGAGGCGACCCGCCTCGATGCCGCCGCTGGCGTCCTCAGCGCCGGCGGCATCGTCGCCCTGCCGACCGAGGGCGTCTGGGGGCTGAGCTGCGACCCGGCCAGCGAGGCGGCGGTGCGGCGCCTTCTGGCGCTGAAACAGCGCGGGGTCGAAAAGGGATTGATCTTGGTCGGGCATGAGCCCGACTGCTTTGCCGCCCAGCTGGGCGCCCTGGAGCCCGCTGCACGAGCGGACGTGCTCAAGTCCTGGCCCGGGCCGCACACCTGGCTGCTGCCCGGCGCCGGCGCTCCGGGCTGGATTCGCGGGGACTCCGAATGGGTCGCTGCCCGGGTCAGCGAGCACCCGCTGCTCGCCGGCCTGTGCCGACGCTGGGGCGGCGCCCTGGTCTCGACCTCGGCCAACCTGGCCGGGTCGGCGCCGGCGGCCGATGCCGCAGCGGTGCGCGAGACCTTCGGCGACGCCGTCGGCTGCATCCTCGACGGCGCCCTCGGCGGGCTGGGCGGCCCCTCGGCAATCCGCAATGCCGCAACCGGCGAGTGGGTGCGCCGGCCGTGAGCCTCGCAGCCGGTCAGTTCGAGGCATTTTCCGAGGCGCTGAACCGGCACCAGGACGACCTGTGCCGCGACCTGGCGGCGCTGGGCGGAGCCGGCGACGCCTTTGAGCCCGATCCCTGGCGGAGCGATCTGGGCGTCGGGGAGACCCGCCAGCTGATCGGCGGCGCCGCACTCGAGCGCGCCGCCGTCAACCGCTCCGACGTCGCCGGCGACGCCCTGCCCGGGGCGGCCACCGAGCACCGCCCGGAACTGCACGGGGCCGCCTTCCGCGCCACCGGCCTCTCGGTCGTGGTGCATCCGCGCAACCCCCACGCCCCCGCCGCGCATCTCAACGTCCGCCTGATCACCGCCGGGGCGCGCTGGTGGTTCGGCGGCGGCTTTGACCTGACCCCCTGCTACGGCTACGTCGAGGACTGCGTCGACTGGCACCGCACCGCGCGGCAGTGCTGCGGCGTCCTCGGCGATGCCGACACCTTTTACGGGAGCTTCAAGCGCGCCTGCGACGAGTACTTCCATCTGCCGCACCGGCGGGAGGCGCGCGGCATCGGCGGGATCTTCTTCGACGACCTCGCCCTCGACGGCGACTTTCCGCGCTGCCAGGACTTCGCCCTGGGCGTCGCCGCCGGCTTCGCGCGGGCCTACCTGCCGATTCTCGGGCGGCGCATCGGCAGCGACTACGGCGAGGCCGAGCGCGCCTTCCAGCTGCACCGGCGCGGGCGCTACGTCGAGTTCAACCTGGTTCACGACCGCGGCACGCGCTTCGGGCTGCAGTCCGGCGGGCGCATCGAGTCCATCCTCGCCAGCCTGCCGCCCGAGGTGCGCTGGGGCGGCGGGGATCGCTCCGAGGAGGAGCGCCTGCTGCGCGATTTTCTCGCCCCGCGCGACTGGCTCGCGCAAGAGGTGCGCAGCGGCGGGGCGGCGCCGTGAGGCGCTGCAGCGTCATCGGGGCGCACACCTCGCTGTCCTACTCGCCGAGGATCCACGCCGAATTCGCGCACACCGCGGGCATCGAGCTGGACTACGGCTACATCGAGACCCCCGACGAGGACGGCTTCGCCGCTGCCGTGCGCGAGTTCTTCGCACACGAGGATGCCGCGGGGATGAACGTCACCGTCCCCTATAAATCGGCGGCTGCGGCGCTGGCCGATGTCCTGCACATATCGGTCGGCAGGGGGGCGGCGGTCAACACGCTGGCGCGTCTGGAGGACGGCAGGCTGGCCGGCCACAACACCGACGGCGCCGGGCTGATCCAGGACCTGAAGCATCTGGGCTGCCCGCTCACCGGCGCCCGGGCGCTGATCCTCGGCGCCGGCGGGGCGGTGCGGGGCGTGCTCGATGCGCTCATCGCCGCCGGGGTCGGATCGATCTGCATCGCCAACCGCACCCCCGGGCGCGCCGCCGAGCTGGCCGAGATCTGGGATGTCGAAACCTGCGCACTCGGCGATGTCCCGCCGGGCGCCGAGCTCATCATCAACGCCACTGCGGCCGGCCAGAGCGCCGAGGCGCCCCAGATCGACCCCGAGATCCTCTCGGGTGCCTTCTGCTACGACCTGTCCTACGGCATCATCGCGCGACCCTTTGCGCTGCTGGCCTCGGCCGCCGGCGCATCGGGCTGGGCCGACGGCATCGGCATGCTGCACCGCCAAGCGGCGCTGTCATTTGAGATATGGCACGGCGTCCGGCCCGACGCCGAGGCGGTGCGGCAGACACTGTTCGGTCGCGGGCGCTTCATCGCCGGTGCCGGCTGCCGGGAGTGCGGCTCGGTCGACAGCATCTGCGAGGCCTACTCCGACAGCGGGGTCTACCGCTGCGTCGCCTGCGATCGCCTGGTGTGACCGGCGGCGGGACATTAAGGCCGCAGTTAAAACGAGTCACAGCCCGCGCGGATATATCTATAATCCGTCCGGCTGCACCGGAGGCGGTGCGTTGAAATAGGGAGGGCGTGGGATGAAAAACCAAGCGAAAAGAGAACTTGAATACCCATCTATAGACATTAATCAGCCGACTCTGCTGAGAGAAAATCCCCGGCAAACCCCGCTCAGAGCGGGCTCCAGACCAAACCCCCCCCCCCCCCCCTCGCCAAGAGCCTAGAACCCAGTCAGACACTGATCTAAAGCGGCCCTCGCCCGCCGCCTCGGGCGGATTTCCAGCAGCCCCCGCACTGCAA
>MEIF01000127.1 GCA_001750645.1 Gammaproteobacteria bacterium AqS3 | reverse complement strand
GCACCCAGGATCCCGGCTTCGGTCAGGAACCAGCCGCCCTGCCCCAGCTGCCTGCGCGAGGGGTAGTCGGCATCCTGGCGCAGGTCGATGACGGGGTAGATCGACAGCTGCCCGGCAACCTTTTTGGCAAATTCTGAGTTCAAGGTGATTATTTACCCAGTTCAAAAGTTGATCGATTTTATTTGAGCACCCCGGTTGACAGCCGCTCATCAACCAAAGCCTCCCAGTCCGTCGTCAAATGATCTCGTATATCGTTAAATAATTTCTCCACCACGTCTGCATAAATCGGATTTTTCTTATAGGACTCGTCGAACCTGAACTCTCTGTCAATGCCCTTCTGTTTTCTCAAGACATATATTTGATCAACATCAAATTTTTTCAAGTTAACTTCATCGGTTAATTTCACCCATTCCGTGCAGATAACGTACATTGCATCTGAATTACAAATTCGAATCTGAGTGCCTGCTGTTGATGAACTCTCCAGCATCGCTGTGTCCAAATAATTTTTGCAGTCGATTGCCACCACTGGCAAGTCAAACCTATCAGTTTGAGGCTTTGCCAGGATGCTGGATGTCGAAAAAAATACATGAGATCGACTGATTGCCGAACCGGAACCAAGTTCCTTAACCAGATCATAAAATAAATGCTCTAGAAACTCCTCCAGTGCCGAGGAGTGAAGGTTGGACCAGGAATCAAATTTTTCAGCGTATTTTTTCTGGTCGATAAAATCCTTGTAGCGATTGAACGCCGACACCCTTTTGTGTATCAACTCTGAATCGCCATTTGTTTTTTCAGAATAAGGGCCTTTGATTGATGCGTTTTCTTCCGACCAGTTTTGATACTCCCGCATAATCTCTCCCAGATACGCCCGCGCAATCTCATCCTCGTATTTCAAGCTTCCATTCATTTTCGAAGTCAGGACATCGCCGTGTGCGGGCATTTACAAAACCCCTCTCTCCAACAATTTTCTGCTCACCCACCCACCAACCCAAGCAACCGGTTGCACGCCTTTTGCAGTGCGTCCTGTGCCGAGGGGATGCGCTTGCTGAAGGACGCACAGCCGTGAATGGTGCCCTCGGCCCATACAACCTCGACCGGCACGCCGTCGGCCTTCAGGCGCTCGGCGTAGTGCGCGCCCTCGTCCTTCAGCGGGTCGAGTTCGGGCAGGTAGACGACGCTGGGCGGGGTCACCGCCAGGGAGTCGGCCGTCAGCGGCGTCAGGCGGGGGTCGCCGGGGTCGGCATCGCCCGCATACCCCGCCGACGCACCCAGGATCCCGGCTTCGGTCAGGAACCATCCGCCCTGCCCCAGCTGCCTGCGCGAGGGGTAGTCGGCATCCTGGCGCAGGTCGATGACGGGGTAGATCGACAGCTGGCCGGCGAGCTTTCCGGCCACGCCGGCATCCAGGCAGGTCGTCGCTGCAAGCTGCCCGCCGGCACTGTCGCCGGCGATGATCAGCTCCCCGACACAGTTCTCAGCAGCCCAGCCGACTGCAGCGCAGCTGGCGAGATACGCCGCCGGAAAGGTGTGCTCGGGCGCCAGCGGGTAGTCGACCAGCACCACCTGAGCGTCGAGCATCTGCGCCAGCTGCTGCCCCAGCGGGGCGTAGCACTCGGCCGATCCCAGCGCCCAGCCGCCGCCGTGCAGATACACCACGGTGCGCCTGGCTTCGGGCGGCTCGATCAACAACAGGGACAGCTCGATCCCGTCGCGGCTGCAGTCCACCCGCCGCTGCGGTGCGGGCCGCTCAACCGGCTGGGTCCACTCGCTGAATATCTGGTCGTAGACGACCCTCTGACGCGCCAAATCCGGCTCGGCAAAGGCCGGTTCGGCGGCCAAATCGTCAAGCACTTGTCGGGTCTGGGGATTTGCGGCGGGCTCAGACATGGGTCAGCTCCTACATCCGGACGATGTAACTAAATGAGTAATTCATCGGCGCACCGTAGTACGCCAGCTGATAGCCGGGGTTGGCGGACAGGTCAAAGGCGTGGTTGATGTAGGCCTTGTCGCGGAGGTTGCGACCGACAAACTTCACCTCTCTGCGGCCCTCGTTCATCTTCAGCGTGGCGGCCATGTCGATCAGCGTGTAGGCGGACTGATGCACCGCCTCGCTGGAGCTGACGGTCGGGTAGACCTCGCCGCGATGGTTCAGCCCCAGGCTGAATACCGCGTCCAAGCCGGAGCCGAACGATCTCTCATACTGCGCCGCCACCCGCGCGACGCGGCTGGGTGCGTTGACCGGCGTCAGCCTCTGCGCCAGGTTTTCGCCGTCCTGGATGAAGCTGCCGTAGCTGGCGTTCAGGGTGCCCAGCATCATGTCCAGCCGCAGGTCGTCGCTCAGGTGGGCGGTGAATTCGATCTCCAGGCCGGTGAAGGACGCCCGCGCGGCGTTGGAGAACACCGCCTGAAACCCGCCGGTCGAGTTGGCGCCGAAGCTGGAGACCTGCAGGTCGCGGTAGTCGTTGCTGAACAGCGCGATGTTGAACACGACCGGCACCTCGCCGTCGGCGCTGCCCTTCAGCCCGACCTCGCGCGCCGCGAGCTTCTCGGGGCGGTAGGGTCTGATCTCGGCAACCGTGTCAGCCCGGCCGTCAAAGCCGCCGGCCTTGAAGCCCTGGCTGTAGGAGACGTAGCCGTTGACGGTGTCGCTGAACTCGTAGTCCACCGTCAGCCTGGGCGAAAAGTCGGAGTAGCTGCGGGTCATGCCGGCGTCGAAGTTGTTGCCCCGGCCGCCGATCATCACGGATGCCTTGTAGGGCGGCTGGCTCTGGAACAGCTCGCGGTAGGCGCGCTTGAGGACTTTGGTCTCGTCGGTGCGGCGCATCCCGATGCTCATGTTGACTTTTTCGTAGAGCTCGATGGCGACGTCCACGTAGAACGCCTCGCTGGAGGTGACCTGGTCGTTGAGCGAGTTGGTCGAATACGGGAACGGCGTCCCGTCGGGCAGGTTGAATGCGGTGGCGGCGGCGCCGTTGAGCGTGTACTCCGGGGCGTAGATGCCGTTCTCGTTCTCGTCGTTCTCGCGCAGGACGTAATAGCCCAGGACGATCTTGTACGGACCGCCCTCGTAGTTCATCTGCAGCTCCTGGCTGTACTGGCTCTGGGTCTGGTCGACGAAGACCCCAAAGGTGCCGCGGTCGGTGGCGTCGAGGTCGAGGTGGGACTGATACTTCAGGCCGCGGTAGGAGGTGATCGACTTCAGGCTGATTTCGTCGTTGACCGGCAGGGAGACGTGCGCCGAGGCGCCGCTGACCGCGAGCTTGTTGAGGCCGTTGAAGTCGGCGTTGACGCGGAAGGGATCTGCGCTTTTGGGGGTGGGCTCGCCCGGGGCGACGTCGGAGGATGTCGCCAGCACCGGCGTGCGCGAGGTCTCAGGCCGGTCTTCGGAGAGGTCCATCGCCAGCGCCACCGACAGCCCGCTGTCCCAGCTGCGCACCAGGCTCGCGCGCCAGGCGACCGTGTCCCTGTCGCCGTCCGACTTGCCCCTGGCATCGTTGTTGGCATACCCGCCGTGCTCCAGCGAGGCGGCGGTGAAGCTG
Source organism: Gammaproteobacteria bacterium AqS3 (assembly GCA_001750645.1). GTDB lineage: Bacteria > Pseudomonadota > Gammaproteobacteria > MEIF01 > AqS3 > AqS3. The sequence continues at coordinate 6 of MEIF01000127.1, read as the reverse complement.
CCGTAG
>MEIF01000126.1 GCA_001750645.1 Gammaproteobacteria bacterium AqS3 | reverse complement strand
CGCCGGGGACGAGTTGCTGGAAAAGGGATACCCCGCCATTCATGCCGTCGGACGAGCCAGCGCCCACGCCCCCCTGCTCATCGATCTGCGCTGGGGAGAGGAAAACGCTCCGCTCGTGGTGCTGGTGGGCAAGGGCGTATGCTTCGATTCCGGCGGGCTTGATATCAAAAACGCCGCCGGCATGCGGCTGATGAAAAAGGATATGGGCGGAGCCGCCCACGCCATCGCTCTTGCCGAGCTGATCATGCAATCCGGTCTCGATCTACGCCTGCGGCTGCTGATACCGGCGGTGGAGAACGCGATCTCCGGCGATGCCTTTCGCCCCGGGGATATCCTTTCCACCCGCAAGGGGTTGACGATCGAGGTCGACAATACGGATGCCGAAGGTCGGGTCGTGCTCAGCGACGCCCTGCACGAGGGGGCATCGGAAAAGCCCGATCTGATGATCGATTTCGCCACCCTCACCGGCGCCGCTCGCATCGCGCTCGGATACGAACTGCCGGCGATGTTCACCGACGACGACGAAATCGCGCAAGGAATCGAGGCTGCCGGACGCAAGGTGCACGATCCGGTGTGGCGCCTGCCTTTGCATGCCGCTTATCGAGGGCTCATCCGAAGCCGGATCGCGGATATCGCCAACGCCACCTCGAAGGCCCCGGGCGGCGGGGCCGGCGGAGCGATCACTGCCGCCCTCTTCCTGCAAGCCTTCGTCCCCGATGGCATCCCTTGGGTGCATTTCGACATCATGGCGTGGATGAATCGCGCCCGACCGGGGCGCCCCGAAGGCGGAGAGGCGATGTCCCTAAGGGCGGTCTTCGAGTTTCTGGAAGGGTGGCGGCCGCGCTGACGAACGAGCCAAGGCCCAAGAGCCGGAACCACGGCGTGCGGGGCTCGCTCTCGGATGATGGGGATCGAAAACGGGGACGAGAAAACGGAATGCGGGGCTTGGGGTCGATCGTTATCCAAGACGAGCAAGCCACTCGCAGCGATGAAGTCGATCCCTTTCAACCGAGACTTCGACTTGAACCCTCGCTCGATTCCCGGCATCTTTCGGCATCCGCTCGCCGCTTCGAATCCGACAGGCGCCTCGCCTGCCACCTTCGAACCGCCTCGGCGAAGCCCGCTTCGTCATTCGATGCCACCGTCTCGAAGCGCTCTCGCATCGATGCCGGGGCGCCTGAGACCACGAAGGAATGCCGCCCCCATTCCAATAGATCGAGATCGTTGTAGTCGTTGCCGATGGCGAAGGTGGCTCCAAGATCGATCCGATGGCGTCGCCGAACCCATTCCGAGGCTTGGGATTTGGATGTGCCCGAGGGAAATATCTCCACCCAAGTCGAAGCATGGTCGAGAGGCGAGGTGGTGCGCACGACATTCACCTCGGGAAAATCGCGCGCGATCGTATCCAAGCACGATCGGGCCCCCGGCGGCTCGATCGCAAGGAGTTGGCCGACGCCGGCATCGGTGCGCGCCGCCGTCGTCGCTTGCGACAACTCCTCGATAAAACCGGCATAGCGCGCCAATCGATCCTCGAAATCCGCATTGGGCGCCGAGCGGGAGGCGCGGTGCACATAACAGCGATGCGTATCCGGCGGAGCATGGTGCACCGTGAAGTCCACCGCCAAGGAATCGAGCCTGCGGATCAAGCGATCCGCCAGATCCGAATCCATCTCGCAGGTGAAAAGCAGTTCCCCGGAAGGCCAAGCGACGATTCCGGCTCCGCTGGAAAAAGCCAGATAGTCCAGCGGGAATTCGGGATCGATCACCTTGCAGGCGGAGTGCAGCGATCGCCCCGTCGCCACCATACGCACCGTCCGGGCTTGTCCCAAGGATTCCAAGACCTTGCGGTTGTCCCCGCTCAAACGAGCGTTCGAATCCAGCAAGGTGCCGTCCAAGTCCGTCACCAGAAGGCTCGCCGAAACACCGGCGTCAGGGATAAGCGCGCTCACGATGGATATTCATCCTCGAATCGAAAAATAAAAGGGCCGCAAAAAGAGCCCGGCGATCGATCGATGCGACGATCGGCATTCGATATCCCGCAAATCGGCAACGTGTCGATCAGTCTCGTGTCGATCAGCCCGATGCCGAAAGCATCGAGCGGGAAGTATGCGACACTCGACGAAGATCGACGAACGCTCGGCCGGTATCCTCGCTCCCCTCGACCCGCCGGCAGCGGGCATTGGCCCAAGCGCTCGATGATTCCCTCGAAATTCGGGCAAGGCAGCGCACTGGCCGCAGCAGGGTCGATCCCCCTTCTTCTCGAGCCTTGAATCCCCGCGCCGTGCATTCCTTGCGAATCGATACGAGGCGCCTTCTTGGGTCGGATATCCGATCCCGAGCGCATACGACTGCTGCGATGACGGGCTTCGGGGTTGACGGGCTTCGGGGTTGACGGGCTTCGGGGGCGATGATGGCTTCGAGGAGCCGGCGCCTTTGAATCGGCATCTTTGAAATCGAATGCCGCGCCGCAAAACCGAATGGACGAAAGCCGCTTTGCATCCCTCGCTTGGCAGTCCGGCGATATCCCCTCGATCTTTTCGCGATCGTCGTGCACGGCATGATCCCTCGCCGATTGCGAGCATGGCCGAGATGCAAACGTTGCCGATGGCACCCGTTCGACAAACCCTCCCATCTCGGGGATCGCCTCGGGGCTTCTTCGAGGGTCTTCGTGCCCCTACACCCCCTATTCGCCGGATTCTCGATCTCGATCACCTCGATATCGAAGCGACGGATATCGATCACTTGACCGATCGGGGGCGATCTTGTCTACAATACCCTACTGATTTGGTCAGGAATTACGATCCGATCGCAGGCAACCCGATCCGGGGCGCTTGAAAGGAGCGATCAAAAGCATCAAATCCCCTTGACCGAGGAATCGTCCGGTTTCGTTTGCGAACATCACCGACACTGCGAAACAACCCTTGAATGCCGGAGATCAGAAATGAGCGATAGCCTTCGCGAAGTCGATACCCTTGTGCGGCGCGAATACCAGCACGGTTTCGTAACCGATATCGAATCCGATACCGTCCCTCCGGGACTGGACGAGGATGTCGTACGGCTGATTTCGCGCAAAAAAAACGAGCCGGAATTCCTCACCGAATGGCGCCTGCGGGCTTATCGCCACTGGCTGACGATGACCGAGCCGAACTGGGCGAATCTCGATCATCCACCGATCGACTACGAGGCGATCTCCTACTACTCCGCCCCGAAATCCGACAAGGACGGCCCCAAAAGCCTGGACGAGGTCGATCCCAAACTCTTGGAGACCTACGAAAAGCTCGGCATCCCGATGGCCGAGCGGGCGGCGTTGGCCGGGGTTGCGGTCGATGCCGTTTTCGACAGCGTTTCCGTCGCCACCACCTTCAAGGACAAACTCGCCGAGCAGGGGATCGTCTTTTGCTCCTTCTCCGAGGCGGTGCGCGAACACCCGCAACTGATCGAGGAATATCTCGGCACCGTCGTCCCCTATACCGACAACTTCTTCGCCACCTTGAACTCCGCGGTTTTCAGCGACGGCTCCTTTTGCTATATCCCCAAGGGCGTGCGCTGCCCGATGGAACTTTCCACCTACTTTCGCATCAACGCCGCGAAAACCGGGCAATTCGAGCGCACCTTGGTCATCGCCGATGAGGGCAGCTATGTGAGCTACCTCGAGGGCTGCACCGCTCCGGCTAGGGACGAAAACCAGCTCCATGCCGCGGTGGTCGAACTGGTCGCGCTGGCCGATGCACAAATCAAATACTCCACCGTGCAGAACTG
>MEIF01000125.1 GCA_001750645.1 Gammaproteobacteria bacterium AqS3 | reverse complement strand
TCACTCTGACCTTCGTCGCCAACGGCGGCGGCTACGTCAACGTCACCAGGAGCGTCACGGTGACGATCTACGACGACGACGTCGACCGGATCGTGCTGAGCGCACCCGCCGAGGGGCACCGGCTGAGGGAGGGCGGCGCCGCAGCCCGCCACGGCGTCCGGCTGAGCCGGGCGCCGAGCGCTGACGTGACCGTCTCGGTGCGCTCCGGCGACGCCGGGGCGGTTTCGGTCGACACCGACCTGACCAGGGAGGGGGCACAGGGTGCGATGACCTTCACCCCCCAGAACTGGAATGTCGAGCAGACGCTCTCGGCGCTGCCGCTGCAGGACGCCGACACCGACGACGAAGACGTCAGCGTATACCTCACCGCCTCGGGCGAGTTCAGCGGCGTGACCCGGACCCTGGCGCTGCTGGTCGAAGACGACGACGGCGCCAGGCCGGGGCCCGATGACTTCAAGCTGCTGGTCACCCGGGTCAACGGCAACAACCGGGTCATCGAGGGCGGCGGCAACATCGAGTACAAGGTCCAGCTGAGCCACCCCCCGGTGGGCGGAGCCGTGACCCTGCGGGCGAGCGTCAGCGACCCCGGTGCGGTGACGGTGGACACCCAAACGGGCGCGCGCGCGGGAGGCGATCAGCACACCTGGTTCGTTCGGGAGCCCCCATCCATCGCCTCCACCGAGTGGAGGCACAGATGGACCGCCTACGTCACCGCCGTCCAGGACGCCGACAGCAAGAATGAATACGGCACGATTCACTTCACGGCCGCGGGCGGGGGCTATGACGGGGTCACTGCCAGCGACACCTTCGAGGTCATCGACAGACCCTCCCCGGACTTCACGATTACCCAGGACACGCCATTTGTCGAGACCCCGCCGGTCAACGGCGTCAACTCCAAGATCGGCCAGTTCAGCGTCGTCCTGACCTCGAAGCCGCCCAATCAGCATGGCGACGTGCAGTTCACCGTCACCAGCAGGGACCTCTCGAGGGCCAGCTCGGGCTCTCTACAGATGCCGCCGAGCAAATGGCATGAAAAGGGCCGGCACACCGTCGACATCACGGGACCGGTCGACAGCGACCAGGACCACGACGAGGTGACCTTCACCTTCACCGCCAACGGCAACGGCTATAGAAACCTCAGCAAGGACATCACCGTGCGGGTCTACGACACCGTCTCCAGCGCCGGGCGCCGGGGTGCGCTGCTGGTGCGGCCCAGTGATGCCTCGCTCGTGCTGAGGGAGGGCGGCACCCGGGTCCCCTACGGCGTCCGGCTGGCCAGCCGGCCGACGCAGCCGGTGACCGTGACAGCGGTCTCGGCAGACCCCACCTCGGTGACGCTGGACGGCGACATCTACACGGCCGGCAACCAGAGTCAGATGACCTTCACCGCCGCCAACTGGGACACGCTGCAGACCCTTGCAGTCCTGGCGGTGCCCGACGCCGATGCCGACGATGAGCAGGTCCGGCTGACCCTGACCTCGGCCTCGACCGACGCCGGCTACGACGGCCTGATCACCTACCAGACCGTCGAGGTGATCGACGACAACGATGCACCGGTGGGGCTGGACTTCGGGCTTGAACTGGACGCTCACCCGCTGGAGGGCGAGCCGGTCGGTTTTTTCCTGTATCTGGACGAATTCCCCTCGGGCATCGTCAACCTGTCGATTCACAGCAGCGATCCGGACCGACTGCTTCCCAACAACGAATCCGAGGGAAGAAATCAAATCGGAGCGTCCACATTCACTCCCGGCACTCGCATTAGCCGCAGCACGCCCACCAAGGTCGATGCCGACACCGAGGACAACACCGTCAAGATGACCGTCACGCTCAATGGCGGCGGCTTCAACAACGTCAGCAAGAGCCTGGATGTGACCATCATCGACATCGGCGACGACGACAAGAGCCCGCTCTCAATTCTCCCCCTCAATGCGGCTGCATTGAACGGCATGGTCGAGGGCGGGGAGCCGGCCAAATACTCCTTCAGGCTGATCCGGGCTCCGACCATCACAAACGATTATGCGACTGTGAAGTTCACCGCCAGCAATGCCAGTGCGGTGACGCTTGACGCCCAGGAGCTCACACAGGGCAATCAGAGCACGACTCGATGGCGTCCTGATGGAAATAACTGGAAAAGAGCAGGGCTCGTCACTGTCTGGGGCAATCCGGATGTCGACACCGACGACGAGACCGGCAGCATTACCGTGACCGGCGTCAGCGGGGGTTTTGACAATTTCACCGCCGCCACGGACAGCGCCGACTTCAAGGTCATCGACTCCGGCGCCCCCGACTTCACCGTCACCCGCAGCACCGCATTTGTCGAGACCCCGCCCGACGGCAGCAGCAACGCCACCATCGGGCGCTTCGCCGTCACGCTCTCCCGGAAGCCGCCGCTGGCGAATGAGAACGTCACCTTCACCATCACCAGCGGCGACGCCGCCAGGGCCGACTCCGCCACCCTGAGCATCGCCCCGGGCGACTGGAACAAGGCCACCAACACGGTCGACATCACCGGCGCCCTCGACTCCGACCAGGCCGACGACGACGTGACCTTCACGTTCACCGCCAACGGCAACGGCTACAGCAGCGTCAGCAAGCAGGTCAAGGTGACGATCAAGGACAGCGGCACCGCCAACAGCATCGTCGTCTCCCGGCTGGGCGATGCGGGCGCCGTCCACGAGGGCGGCGCCGCCGCCGAGTACAGCGTCCGGCTCAGCGCCGCACCGACGGCGAACGTCACCGTCACCGTGGCCTCGAGCGACATCGGGGCGGTGACGGTCGACACCGACCCGGTGGCCTCCGGCAACCAGCCCACGCTGAGCTTCACCGCCGCCAACTGGAAGACCGCCCAGAGCTTCACCGCCTCGCCGGTCGACGACGCCGACTACAGCGACGAGTCCGTCACGATCAGCCTGAGCGCCTCGGGCGGGGGCTACGGCGCCGCCACCGCCAGCGAAACCCTCAGAGTCGACGACGACGAGTCCCCGCCGGCGCTCGACTTCAGCATCAGCGGCAGCGCCTCGGGGCTGGAGGGCGCCGGCGGCGGCGGCGGCATCGGCGGGATTGGCGTCACGCTCGAGGATCAGCCCAGCAGCCTGGTGACCATCACCGTGACCAGCTCGGCCCCCGCCAAGCTCGACTTCGCCTCGGGCAGCACGGTGCAGGCCTCGCACACCTTCACCCGCAGCACGGGCAACTGGCAGACCCGCACCCCGCTGGCGACGATGTACACCTCGGAGGACAGCGACACCGCCGACGACTACATCACGCTGACCTTCGTCGCCTCGGGCGGCGGCTACCTCGACGTCACCAAGACCCAGATCATCACGGTCTACGACCTCGGCGCCAACCGGATCGTGCTGCCCTCGGCCAGCGCCATCGAGCGGCTCACCGAGGGCGATGCGGCCTCGAGCTACGGCGTCAGGCTGAGCCGGGCGCCGAGCGGCAACGTCACCGTCACGGTGAGCTCGAGCGACGCCGGCGCCCTGGCGGTCGACACCGACCCCTCGACAGCCGGCAACCAGGGCGCCCTGACCTTCACCCCGACCAGCTGGAGCGCCGAGCAGTCGGTGCGGCTGCTGGCGGTGCAGGACGTCGACGCCAATGATGAATCGGTCACGGTCAACCTGGCCGGCTCGGGCGACTACGCCGGCGTGACCAATGTCCTGACCGTGAACATCACCGACGACGACAAGCCGGTCACCGGCAGGGGGCTGAGCGCCATCGCCGACGTCTCGGGCACCGAGGGCGGCGCTGCGGTGGCGCGCGCGCTGA
>MEIF01000124.1 GCA_001750645.1 Gammaproteobacteria bacterium AqS3 | reverse complement strand
CAGCCTAACCGGCACGAAGATCACCGCAGGTGCTGTGACGGTGAATTATGTCGCTGTCGGGCTGACTTTGTCGCCGACATCGCTAACAATTGAAGAGGGCAACACCAAGACATTCAAAGTCAAGCTGACCGGTCAGCCTAGAAAAGACCGCACGGTGAACCTGTCATCCAACAATTCTGATGTGACGGTTGATGTTGATCCCGACACAACTGGCAACCAAACTACGCTGACCTTTACGGCTGAGAATTGGAATGCAGAACAAACAGTGACTGTCGCTGCAGCTCATGACACCGACAAGACGGACGACACAGCGAAGATCAGCCTAACCGGCACGGGGATCACCGCAGGTACTGTGACGGTGAATGTCGCTGATGACGAAGCTGTCGGACTGACTTTGTCGGTGACAGAACTGAAAATGAATGAAGGCAGCACCGCGACATTCACAGTCAAGTTGGCGGAGCAGTTCGGAGACCGGACGTTAACCCTGCAATCCAGCAATTCTGATGTGATCGTGGACACCGACCCCAGTACGAAAGGAAATCAAGCCGCGCTGACCTTTGCAGCTGCAGAGTGGAACACGGCCAAAACTGTGACGCTCACTGCGGCTGAGGACGACGACGGAGCCGATGACAGTGCGACCATCAGCCTGACCGGTGATCGCATTACGACCGTCCCGCTGAAGGTGACGGTCACCGACAATGACAGGGAATTGATCTTGTCGGAGACATTGCTGAGATTGACAGAAGGCGAGAGCGGCTCATTTCGCGTCAAGCTGTCACATCAGCCACCCAAAAATGTGACAGTCACCTTGACTCAGCCAGGCAATACCGATGTGACGGTTGATACCGATACGATAAAAGCGGGCAACCAGAACACCCTGCTCTTTACAAAATTGAATTGGAGTTCATACCAAACCGTGCAGGTAAGCGCGGCTGCAGACCTTGATACAGATAATGAAAGGGCAAGCATCTTGCTCACAGCAGTTGGCGAGGGGTTTGTCACCAAGACCGGAACCGTCACAGTCAAAGTGAAAGATAGTCCCTTTCTAGTGTCAACTGACAAGCTGACTTTGGTTGAGGGCACCAGCGTCACTTTTACGGTCCAGTTGGGCACGCCGCCCTCGCAGGGGTTCTTTGTAACAGAAGACTTCGACCTTTGGCTGAACCCCGCTTTTACGTTTGACGCTGACCCCGATACTCCCGGCAATCAAACCAACCTGCCTTTCACATCATCGAATTGGAGCACACCTCAGACGGTGACGGTGAGAGCCGCTCATGACACCAATCGCACCGATGAGAGTGGAATCCTTTATGTACTGACACTCGACCAGAGCAGTATCAAAGAATTAAGGGTGCTGGTGCTAGACGACGACATCGGAATGACTCTGTCGGCAACATCGCTGGTGATGGATGAGGGATCCTCAAAAACCTTTACTGTTCAGCTGGCCCACCAGCCTGGAAATGAGAGAACAATTACTCTGTCGTCGACCAACTCTGATATCACATTCAGTCCGGCGAAGCTGAGTTTCTCTGCAAGCAATGTCGCCCAGACCGTGACGCTCAGAGCGGCTAATGACCCCAACAAGACAGACGACACAGCGACGATCAATCTGAGAGGGGCTGGCGTGACATCTGCATCGCTGCCGGTAACGGTCATCGACGACGACGACTCCGCCGTCGGTCTGACCCTGTCGAAGTCAACCCTGACCGTGATCGAGGGCGCCTCGGGTACCTTCACGGTGCAGCTGGCCAAGCAGCCGGCCAATGGTCGGACCGTCAGCTTGGCATCGAACAACTCCGAAGTCACGCTGGACAGCACAAAGCTGATCTTCACGACATCGAACTGGAACGTCGCGCAGACCGTGACGGTGAGAGGGGCGCAGGACAGCGATAAGACCGATGACAGCACCACCATCAGCCTGACCGGTGATCGCATCACGGCGGGTTCGCTGGCGGTGACGGTCATGGACGACGATGACTCTGCCGTCGGGCTGACCGCGTCTCCGACGTCGCTGGAGCTGGTCGAGGAGGGTGCCTCGGGGACTTTTGAGCTCCGTCTGGCCGCCAAGCCGGCCAACAACCGCAGCATCGCACTGTCGGTGACCGGCGACCTCACCGTCAGCCCGGCGACGCTGAGCTTCATCGGCGGTGACAGCGGCAACTGGAATACCGGCCAGACCGTTACAGTCAGCGCCACCGGCGATGCCGATAAAAATGATGAGACCGCAACGGTCAATTGGGCGGGCGACCCTGCCATTGAAAACCTGGCGGGCATCAGCCGCATCACGGCTGGCTCGCTGCCGGTGAGCATCACCGACAACGACGACACCGCCGTTGGGCTGACCCTGTCGCCTGCACCGCCGGCATCGCTGACCGTGGTCGAGGGTGCCTCGGGCACCTTCACGGTCAAGCTGGCCGCCAAGCCGGCCAAAGGTCGCACTGTCAGCCTGGCGGTTTCGGGCAGCCCCGATGTCACCGTGGACACCGACGCGACCAAGGACGGCAACCAGAACACGCTGACCTTCACGACCGCGAACTGGAACACCGCGCAGACCGTGACGGTGCGGGCGGCCGAGGACGCCGACGGCGCCGATGACACCGCGAACATCAGCCTGACCGGCGACCGCATCACGACCGCCTCGCTGGCGGTGACGGTGACCGACAACGACAGAGGTTTGAGCGTATCGACCACTGCCCTGACCGTTCCCGAGAACGACAGTAGGACATTCACGGTGGCGCTGGCGACCCAGCCGAGCGACACGGTGACGGTGACGCTGGCGCAGCCGACCGACAACCCCAACGCCGACATCACCGTCGCCGATACCGACACGGGTACTGCCGGCACCCAGAACACGCTGACGTTCACGACCGCCAACTGGAACACCGCTCAGACCGTGACGGTCAAAGCCGCCGATGATGCCGATGCGCTCCGGGACACGGCGACGATCAATCTGAGCGCATCGGGCGGCGACTACACGGACGAGACTGCGACCGTAACGGTGACAGTGACGGAGAACGACACGGCGGGTCTGGCGATCGTCCAGGCCACGGATCCGCTGGCGGTGATCGAGGGTTCGAGCGCGACCTTCACTGTGGCGCTGGCGACCCAGCCGAGCGCGGAAGTGACGGTGACCCTGGCCCAGCCGGCCAACACCGATGTCACTGTTGACACCAAAACCGGCACCGACGGCAACCAGAACACGCTGACGTTCACAACCTCCAATTGGAACACGGCGAAGATGGTGACGGTGAAAGCGGCCGAGGATGCCGATGGAAGCGATGACAGCGCGACGATCAGCCTCACCGCCGACGGCGGCGACTACGGCTCGGTCACCGGCAGCGTGAGCGTGAGGGTGACCGACAACGACCGGGGGGTGACGGTTTCGAAGGCATCCCTGACCATTGTCGAGGGTTCAAGCGACACCTTCACGGTAAAGCTGGCGGCCCAGCCCGGAAGCAATGTGACGGTAACGCTGGCGCAGCCGACCGACAGCATCAACGCCGATGTGACGTTCGACACCGACCCGGACGCCGCCAACAACCAGAGCACGCTGACGTTCACAACTTCCACCTGGAATACGGCGCAGAGGGTGACGGTGCGGGCGGCCGAGGATGCTGACGGGATCGACGACAGCGCGACGATCAACGTGAGCGCCACAGGCGACGGCTATGGCGTTGCCAATAAAGTCGATGTCTCGGTGGGGGTGACCGACAACGACAGGGGGCTGACTGTATCGGCCACAAGCCTGACCATGCCCGAGGGGTCAAGCGGCAGCTTCAAGGTGAAGCTGGCCGCCGCGCCGAGCGCGG
>MEIF01000123.1 GCA_001750645.1 Gammaproteobacteria bacterium AqS3 | reverse complement strand
TCATCGTCTTGGCCCGCGCTGACCCTAACCGTCTGGGGGGTGTTCCAGTTTTCGCTCGTGAACGTCAGCGAGGACTCGTCCAGCGCCACATCAGCGTTGTCCGGGCTCTCCTGCGCCAGCTGCACTGTCACATCCCCCGACGGCTGAGTCGTCAGAACCACACTAAAGTCGTTGCTGCCCCCCTCCGGAATGTTCAGGCTGGTGGTCGACAGCACCAGCCCGGCCGTGTCGTTGTCTGCGACGAGAATGCCGAAGTAACGGTTATTGTTATAGCTGTGAAACAATATCAAGCGCTCGGTTTCAAAGAGCTCGTCGTCATCCTCGGCGGCGCTGACCGTCACCGTCTGGGGAATGTTCCAGTTGTCTCTCGTGAACCTCAGCCTTTTCTTTTTGCCGGCTGTGTGAGGATCCGCGTCAAAAGTTACATCCTTATTTTGGTTTTTCTTGGAACGTGCTTTTTCTAATGACACAGTAGTGCGATGGCGGATTGCCGCCGCCATCCGGACCGTGAATGTGGCGCTGCCGCCCTCGGGCACGACCAGAGGATCTGATGCCGTCTCGATGATCGGGTAAAAGTCGTTTTCGTATACATTGAGATGCACTCGACCGGTCCGGCCCGCATAGTCGGTTTCATTCCCCGATACGGTTAGATTGATATCACCAGTTTCGAATATCGCATCGGCATCCTCGGCAGCCGACACTTTTACGGTCTGGGGTGTGCTCCAGTTTGAGGGCGTGAAGGTCAGCGTGTTCTGGTTGCCACTCGTGAGGGGATCGGTGTCAACCGTCAAGTCGGGGTCGAGCGGATGGGGGACATTGACTGTCACCGTTCCAGAGGGGAGGCTGTTCAAACGCACCGTGAACATTGCGCTCCCGTCCTCGGGCACCCACACTGTGGTCGCCGAGATATTGAGGCCCAAATCGTTGTCCCTGACAAGGTAAGTCACGCAATAATCCGTCCTACTAGGCCTTACTCCTCCGTTCAGACAGAAGGAACCTCTTTCATCTCTGGCATCATCATCCTCAAGGGCGCTTAACGTCACCGTCTGGGGCGTGTTCCAGTTTGATGGGGTAAAGGTCACTGAGTCTTTATCTGTAGAAATCCCATTCGGCGTGTGAGACTGCTGCAATGTTATCCGTGACGAGGGAGGAGACAGCATCCGGACTGTTATGGTTTTGGATGAGCTCCCATCCAATGTCAGCACATTCGGCGACATGTCAAAATGTGGTTGGCTTGTGTTCGCCCTGACCGGCGTTATAGATAGTGCTTTACGCCCGCCATTGGGCAATATGACATGGAGACCTGCACGATTAATAAGGGGGAAGGTTGCAAAGGCATCGGCAGCGGCACTCACCGTCACCAGCTGCTCTATATGCCAATTCGTTGGCGTGAAGGTCAGGGTGTGCTGATTGCCGGGGGCGTCTGCATCGGTGTCAAAGGTTGCATTGAGACGGTTGAAATTAGCACTGGGCTGCACTGTAACTGTCATATTTTCAGAGGGACGCACTGACAGTCTGACTGTAAAAATTGTGCTGGATCCTTCGGGCAGGTCTGAGGGAGTATTTCCCAAAACAAGAAGATCATTTTCAAATATCGTGAATGTGACGCTTTCGCTCACACCGTCATAACCCCCGCCCGATGCAGTCATCGAGAGGATCACAGTGTTACGAACTAGATCGACTTTATCCCTCCAGCTGTAAACGATACTCTGGGGAGTTTGCCAATTGGATTGATCAAAGAGCCAAAATCCGTTATTTACGACAAAATCGGGATCGCCTGAAGCCCAAGTGACCACAACAAGTCCGGTCGGCTTGGTTTTCAAATGGATATACAGGCTATCGGCACCACCGGAATGCGAAAATTCTATCGATTTCTCTGACAGCACCAGCCCCGGGCTGGCGTCTTGCGCATAAACGGGGGCCGAGAATGTCAGCCCCAGAAGCAGCGCACTGGCCAGCAGGAGCAGATATTGCCTTGAATAATAAATATGTTCCCCCCAGATATTTGACATCACAGGCTGGGGAGTAGGAGATAAGCGGGTGAATCAAACTCTGCCGGATATGCCTCCGAGCAGAATCCCATCGGAACCTTTGCATTGGCAAAGTCAGTGATTTCAGAATATTTCATGTCTTTTTCGGCGCATGCCGCCGTGACAGACGGCTGCATATTGCCACAGGGCGGCTGGTTTTCTGAAACCCCCTCTACAGCCCCAGCCCCGATCCTGAGCGAACCAGTCTCTGGAAGGATCTGAAACCACTCCGAACCCCGCCCGACTGGCGCAGCCCCCCTAGAACTCCCTCTGCAGCTCCAGTCTCAGCTCTGACTGGGCGGGGGTGCGGCCGGAGGTTTGGCTCTGGCGCTCGGTGAAGAGGCGCAGTTCGAGCCGGTCGCCGCGGTTGAATTTGACGCCGGCGATCTGTCGCATCGAGCCGAACTCGCCGCTGGTGAAGCGCAGCTCGGAGTAGGGCGTCAGGAGCCCGCCGAGGGCGCCGAGGCCGTAGGCAAAGTCGGCCATGAGTCCCCGGCCGGAGCGCTGCTGCCGGCGCTGCAGGTCGGCCCGGTCGAGTTCGAAGGCGTCCTGGCGCTGCAGCAGGTCGTCCTCGTGGGCGCCCCAGTGCGGGCCGAGGGCGAAGGCAAAGCCCTGGCCGCCGGAGCCCGATCCGCCCCTGAGCATCAGCCCGGCGCCCCAGTCGCTGATTTCCTCGGCGCTGTGCATGGCGAGGCTGCGGACGTTGAGCTCAAGGCTGATGCGCCCGGCGATGGACACGCTCAGCCCGGCGGTGATCTCAAAGCCGGTGCCGGTGAGTCCGTCGCCGCCGTCGTGCCGCAGCAGCAGGCCGACACGGGGGGCGACACTGCCGTCCCGGCCGAGGCCGTTGTGCGCCAGCTCGACCCCGCCCCTGAGCCGGGTCGCCGAGGAGCTCAGGCCGTCGAGCGAGAACGCATCGGCATCGCCGACGACATCGGCCTCGGCCTCGACCGAGCTGAAGCCGAGGTCGCCGGCCCACGACAGCGTGCTGTTGCCGAGCTCGGCCATTGGCCAGCTGCCGCTGACGGCGAGCAGCTGCATCGACAGGTCGGCGGTGGTCTCGACGTTCCGGGTCGGGACTGAGGTGGCCTCGCCGCTGCCGATCCCGATGGTGATGCGGGCGCTGGCGCCGTTGTCGCCGGCGATCTCGAGGTAGGGCAGCACGGCGGTCAGGTCGGTCTCGATGCTGCCGCTGAACCCGTCGAGCGAGTAGTCGGCGTCGGCGCTGCTGGAGGTGTAGGCCAGCCCGGCGAGCAGTCCGCCGTCGCCCCGGCGGTCGAAGCCGAGCCAGGTGTGGCTCTGCGAGCCGTCGAGTTCGATGTCGTCGCTGCCGCCGGAGAAGTCGCGGCTGTCGGTGCGTCCCCAGACCGACCAGCCCGCCTGCCCGCCGGCGCCGGTGTCGGCATCGCCGTCAGCGCTGAGGGCGTAGCTGAAGTCGCTGATCAGGGCGCTGGAGCCGCGCGAGGAAACCGGCCGGGCGGTGCGCACCGGGCGCCCCCGCTCCAGCCGGATGCCGCCGAGCCACTCGGCGCTCGGGCGCTCGGCTCCGAAGCGACCCTCGGCGAAGCGGCTCGCATTGCCGCCGCCGGCCACCCCGGCACGGCCGGCGAATCCGGCGGCCAGGTCGTCCGCGGCAGCCCGGCCCAGGGTGATGGGCGCACCGGCGACGAGGGCGCTGCGGGTGTCGCGGGCGGCGTCAAAGCGCCGGCCGATGACCTCTCCGGTCGAGGACAGCATTCCGCCGGCGATCTCGGCGAGCAGCAGCTGGGCGGCTTCCCGCTCGCGCTCGGGTGCGACTCCGTTGTCGT
>MEIF01000122.1 GCA_001750645.1 Gammaproteobacteria bacterium AqS3 | reverse complement strand
TGCCGCCGCCGAACTGTCGCAGCGCTACATCAACGAGCGCTTTCTGCCCGACAAGGCCATTGACCTGCTCGATGAGGCCGGCTCCGAGCAAATGCTGCGCCCGCCCAGCCGGCGCAACAAAACCCTGCGCCGTGCCGATATCGAGCGCGTGGTTGCGCGAATCGCCAAGATCCCCCCCGAGACTGCGACCCAAGATGACCGCGAACAGCTGCGCGACCTCGAGGGGCGCCTCAAAGAGCGGGTGTTCGGTCAGGATGAGGCGGTGAAGGTCGTCTCCGATGCCGTCAAGGTCGCCCGAGCCGGACTGAGCCCGCCGCAGCGACCGATGGGGTGCTTCCTGTTTGCAGGCCCCACCGGTGTCGGCAAAACCGAGCTCGCCAGGCAGCTGGCAGAGATCATGGGCGTGCAGCTGCTGCGCTTTGACATGTCGGAGTACATGGAGCGGCACACGGCCTCCCGTCTGGTCGGCGCTCCGCCCGGTTATGTGGGGTTTGACCAGGGCGGGCTGCTGACCGAAGCCGTCACCAAAAATCCCTACGGGGTGCTGCTGCTGGACGAGATCGAGAAAGCCCATCCGGATGTATTCAACCTGCTGCTTCAGGTGATGGACAGCGCCACGCTAACCGACAACAACGGGCGCAAGGCCGATTTTCGCAAATGCGTGCTCATCATGACCTCCAATGCCGGAGCGCAGAACGTCGACCGGCCCAACGTCGGCTTTACCCCGCAGGAGCGGGCTCCGGACATCATTCAGGCGATTGAGCGCAAATTCACGCCGGAATTTCGCAACCGGCTGGATGCCATCGTGCAGTTCGATCATCTGGGCCTTGAAACCGTGATGATCGTGGTGGACAAATTCATCGGCCAGCTGCAGGACAGCCTGAAAGAAAAGGGGGTCAAAATCAAGGTTTCCAGCAGGCTCCGGCGCGCACTGGCCGAGCAGGGCTATGACAGACGCATGGGAGCCCGTCCGATGGAGGCCATCATCAGTGAAAAGCTGCGCAAACCTCTGGCCGACATGCTGCTATTCGGCGATCTGGAGAACGCCCCCGATAACCTGGTGCAGGTTGATCTGAATGCAAAGGGGGAGGTGGTTTGGAAGACGGCTTCAAAATCAAAGCCGGCAAAGAAGAGGAGGTGACTATTGTTCCCGGTAAGTGATCCGGCCTTTGGAGGTGTCGTAGCGCGAAACTTCGACTCGCACTTTGTCTCCTGTCATGATTCGAATGTAATTCTTGCGCACGCGACCGGAGATATGGGCGGTGATGATCACGTTGTTGTCCAGTTTGACTCGGAACATCGTATTGCGCAGCGTCTCAACCACTTCGCCGGTAAACTCTCGAATGTCGCTTTTGTCGGAGGAAGACACTGTCAGGCTCTGATGCCTCTCAAACCTGTCCCAAGCCGGCGCATTGTGCCTGAAATAATTTTTCGGTGCAAAAAATGAGTGATCCCCGGCAATCTGGGCAGCAGAGCGAGAATGCCGAGAGCAGCTTTGGCGAGCGCGAGCCTGAGCTTTACAGCCCGGAAGATCTGGAGCGCATCAACAAGGTATTGAAGCAGCCGAATTTTGCCAGTGAGCGCGCACCGTTTCGCATGCGCTACGTCCTTGCCATCCTGTTCGGCACCGGCGGAACGCTGGCGCTTCTGGCCTGGCTGGCCGCCAACTGGTCGCTGTAGATTTTTTGACCGCCTGTTTTTGAGCGCAGTGCGCAGGTTTCTTCTGTATCCCAGCCGAAGCCGATCAGAAAATCTGGAGCGCAAGCGCATCAGCAAGGCCAAGATGTTGAAACAGCCCGATCTTGTCAGTGGACGCGCACCGTTTCGCATGCGCTGCGTCCTTGCCATCCTGTTCGGCACCGGCGGAACGCCGGCGCTTCTGGCCTGGCTGGCCGCCAACTGGTCGCTGTAGATTTTTTGACCGCCTGTTTTTGAGAGCGTCCCACAGGCTTTGTCTGTAAGCCTTTGAATATACGGCTGTTTTAGGGCTTTTTGCGAGTGCGATACTGGCCGTCTACTCCCTTTTATAAATCGCATAATACATATTATGTTAAAAATAGGATTTCCCACATTTAGTGGGAATTTCCCATTCAGCGTGCAATGCCGCCGGCTGATCCTGCACTTTGAGTACCTTCATGCCGGGCTGAAAACTCGGCACCCTATTGATTGCCCCTTCCCTTGCAGGTTTGACGAAATCTGCCGATCACCTCATCGAACGGCTTCTCAAGCAACGCCAGAGTGCGGTTCGGCGGATTGACCGTGAAACAAAACTAGCTCCTGACAGTGCAGGGCTGGGCGATGTTTTGGTAGGCCGCTGCGGTTCAGCTCGTCGTGTTCTATGTCTCGTGCTGAAATGAGTTACCGGTTTGAGCTGACTCTGTTTTGCTGCCGGCGATGGTGTCCGCAGTTCCTGTAGACCGTTCTCAGCCCGCCGATGTCACCGTCCGCAACCCTGGCCTCGGAACTTGACCGAGGCATTGCCCTGCTCGACCGCAGCGGCTAGGGTCGCCGACCGCTGCAATGGCTGTCGCAGCACTAGCCGAGGCGACAGTACGTTATCGGATAAGAACGCGAGGCCTAACGCCGTTTAGGTTCAGCTCGTCGTGTTCTATGTCTCGTGCTGCAATGAGTTACCGGTTCGGGCCGCTCTGTTTTGCTACCGGCGATGATGGCCGCAGTTGCGGCAGACTGTTCTCAGTCCGCCGCTGTCACTGTCTACCGCTCAGGTCGTAGAACTTAACCGAGGCAGCCCTGGCCGACCGCTGCAATGGCCGCCGCAGCACTGGCCGGGGCGACGGCGCGTTATCGGATAAAGACGCGAGGCCGAGCACCGTTTCGGTTCAGCTCGTCGTGTTCTATGTCTCGCGTTGCAATGAGTTGCCGGTTTGAGCTGCTCTGTTTTGCTGCCGGCGATGGTGGACGCAGTCCGATGCGATGGCCGCAGTTGCGTCAGACCGTCCTCAGCCCGCCGCTGTTACCGTCCGAAGCCCTGGCCTCGGAACTCGACCGAGGCATTGCCCTGCCCCAACCGCCCACAGCGATTCAGGCCGCCGTAATCGCCGACCGCAAATCAGGTCACAGCACTGGCCGGGGCGACGGCGCGTTATCGGATAAAGACGCGAGGCCGAGTGCCGTTTCGGTTCGGCTCACCGTGCTTGAGATCGTCGCAATGCAGATTCCAGCGATGCAGCCGCCATAGTCCGCTGCGATGGCCATAGTTGCGGCAGCCCGTCCGCAGCTCAGGTCGCAGAACTTGACCGAGGCAATGCCCTAGCCGACTGCTGCGGTTCAGCTCGTCGTGTTCTATGTCTCGTGCTGCAATGAGTTGCCGGTTTGGGCTGCTCTGTTTTGCTGCCGGCGATGGTGGCCGCAGTTACGGCAGACTGTCCTCAGCCCGCCGATGTCACCGTCCACAGCCCTAGCCTCGGAACTCGACTGAGGCATTGCCCTGCCCGACCGCTGCGGCTCAACTCACCACGCTCGAGATCGTCCTTGAGATCGTCGCGTTGCAGGTCTCAACGATGGGGCTGCCGTAGCCCGCTGCAATGGCCGCCGCAGCACTGGCCGGGGCGACGGCGCGTTATCGGATAAGAATGCGGAGCCAAACGCCGTTGCGGTTCAGCTCGCCGTGCTCGAGATCGTCGCAATGCAGATTCCAGCGATGCAGCCGCCATAGTCCGCTGCGATAGCCATAGTTGCGGCAGACCATCCTCAGCCCGTTGCTGCCACCGTCCGCAGCTCAGGTCGTAGAACTTCAACCGAGGCAATGCCCTGCCCCAACCGCCCACAGCGATTCAGGCTGCGGTAATCGCCGACCGCAAATCAGGTCGCAGCACTGGCCGGGGCGACGGCGCGTTATCGAATAAAGACGCGAGGCCGAGTGCCGTTTCGGTTCAGCTTGTCATGTTCTATGTCTCGCGCTGCAATGAGTTGCCGGTT
>MEIF01000121.1 GCA_001750645.1 Gammaproteobacteria bacterium AqS3 | reverse complement strand
CGCCGAAAACGCGCTCGCAGCTGCCCGCCTCGATGCGCCCGCCCAGATGCTGCCGCAGGTGCTCTGCGAGACGGGAGGCGATCTCGGCGTCGGACAGGGCGCTCATCAGGCCGTGTCGTCCAGTCCCGTCAGACCGCTGGGTTCGTGCGGCCCGATGATGAGGTGCTCGAGCAGGCCGACCCCCTGGTGCTCGCCCCAGTGCCCCGACATCTCGACCTCGCACAGACCCTGGGTGTGGAAGAAGGCGATGTTGGTGTCGTCGATGTTCGAGGGGTCGTAGATGTCGTAAGTGCGCGCCGCCTCGCCGTGCCAGCTGCCGTGCCCCCACTCGGGGTGCAGATAGCCGAGGCCGCTCATGTAAAAGCGCAGCTTCGGCGTGTAGCTCAGCGCGGCGACGTGCCCCTGGGGGCTGCGGACATCGAGGTGCAGCACCGAGGGGTGGCGGGTGCCGGGGATCAGCTCGGTGCGGAAGTTGGGGGTCAGCGTCTGGATCGCATCGTCGGCGCCGACCCAGCGCGCGCCCCGGTTCCAGGTCGAGCCGTCGGCGTAGCTGTTGCAGTGGAAGAACACGCTGCCGGTGGGAAAGTTGGTCGGGGTCCAGAGCCAGTGGAACTGCGGGGCGCCGGACACCGGCAGCGGCGGCGGCTGTGCCCCGACGCTGCGGATCCCCCACGAGCGGTCGCGCGTGCCCATCCAGCCGTCGACCTCGATGCGGGTGCCGTCGATCTCGTACCAGCCGCTCCAGGTGCCGTTCTGCGTCATGCGGGTTGCGTCCATGGCCAGCACATTGCCGATGCGATTGCCGTGGCGGGGCTCCTCCTGGGGCGCACAGCGCCGCGTGAACACCAGCTCGGCGCGCACGCCCGACTCGCCGTCGTCGACGTGCAGCACCAGCGTGTGCAGCGGCTCGGCCACCTCGACCGCGATCGGTCCGACGCGGGTGTCGAGGCGCTCCAGATTGACCAGCGCCCTGGAGCTGCGCAGGTTGTGCTGGCGTCCCTCGTGGACGATGCTGAAGGCGGCGTCGGCGACCTGCTGGTTGGGGTAGACGCCCATGGCGCAGTTGAACATCCGCCCCTCGCCGAGGCTGTAGCCGCTGAAGAAGTAGCGGTCGTAGAAATTGCGCTCGGATTCGGGGTGCGCGATGGGGTTGGGGGTCTGGTGAATCGGGAAGTCGTCGGCCTTTGTGATCATTACATTTCCCGCAGGCTTTTTCGCATCATACCCAACCCCGCCCGCTCGGGGGCGGTTTTCAGATACGATTAGCCCGCTTCAGGCTCCCATTCGAGGAATTTCCCATGAGCAACAGCAGCAGCAGCAACTGTGCAAGACTGACCGACCGAACCGTTCTGATCACCGGAGGCGCCTCGGGCATCGGCAAGGCAGCGGCGATGCGCGCCGCCGACGAGGGCGCCCGGGTCGTCATCACCGACATCCAGAACGACATGGGTCGGGGCGTGGTCGCCGAGATCGAGTCCACCGGCGGCAGGGCGCGCTACCTCGAGCAGGACGTCACCAGCGAGGAGCGCTGGATCGAGATCATCGCCGACATCAAGGACAACGAGGGCAGCCTGTGGGGGCTGGTCAACAACGCCGGCATCGGCGCCGGCGGGCCGTTCCACGAATGCACGCTGGAGGACTGGAGGCACATGTTCGCCATCAACGTCGAGGGCGTGTTCCTCGGCTGCAAGCACGCCGCCCCGCTGATGACCGAGGGCGGCGGCGGTTCGATCGTCAACATCTCCTCGCTGGCGGGGCTGCGGGGGGCGGTCGGGCTGGCCTGCTACTGCGGCACCAAGGGGGCGGTTCGGCTGTTCACCAAGGCCGCTGCGCTGGAGCTGGCGCACGGCGACACCCACATCCGCTGCAACTCCGTGCATCCGGGCATCATCGACACGCCGATCTGGAAGCCCGAACTGATGGGCGCCGAGATTCTCAACCCGGGGCTGCTGGAGGAGATGGGCGTCACCGCCGAGGAGCTGCAGGGCTCCAACGTCAACCTCGCCGACATGTTCGCCCAGGGCGTCCCGGGCAAGAAGACCGGCCAGGCCGGCGACATCGCTGCCGGGATTGCCTACCTGCTCTCGGACGACGCCCACTACGTCACCGGATCGGAGCTGGTCATCGACCACGGCCTGTCGGCCCGGTAGCGCGCGTTTCGCAGCCGTGGAGGCGCCGGGCGGGGGGCTTCGCTGAGGGAGACTGCGAGCCGCTTTGCGCCATCGTTGCCGGGCATGAATATCGAGCTTGACAGGTTTCGGCGGATGGGAAGTGAACCGAAGTCCGGGATGTCTGGCCAAGCGTCAAGCACCGCAAAATTTATCCACTTAATTAAGCGGCGCAGGCCGACCGGCACTCAAGAGCCAAACGCATATTCAGCCCGGATTGACACCAGATCAAGGGGCGGGGTCAGGTATCGAGCCGTCAGCCGACCTGAAAGGGCTGAGACGGCCAAAAACTCAACCGCCGAACGAACAGACCGGGGGCTTCCAAGAACCGGCGATGCTCGGCGCCCCCGAGCGGGGCGGACAGGTTCAACAGATCAGCTGCCGATAGGTCAGTCGCCTGCCCGCCATCCCCGCCACGACCCGCTCGACTTTGGCCATCGTCGACTGCCCGACCGTGTTGCACCTGCCGGAAAACTCGTTCACATAGCGCCGCAGATGTCCATCGCACATCAGTGGCAGATGCCTGCCCCGCTTCAGGAACGCCCGGGACGGCTCGATGCCGTTGGTGTGCACCATCCCCTGGATAGACTCGCCGACGCTGTGCGCGACCTTTCCCGAGCGAACGGCTCTGGAGGCGCCGGTGGGCGGTGTGGTCGTCCGTGTGGACATCCGCACCCCGACCCAAGGTGTCCGCAATGAACCCATGCAGGGTCTCCCCGTCAGCGGCCTTGATGACTTCCGCCCTGACCTTCACGCCCCCTGAGCTGACTGGCTCCGACCGCGGCACTCTTGCCGAACGGCCCCTGCCCTTATGTCGCCCGCCCCTCTCGCACCGGCTCTTTTGCCTGCCGCCGGCATCAATCTCATCCGCCTCGACCGAACCCCTGAACAGACCGCCCTGCCCCTCGAATGCCTCCCAGATGCGATGGCCCAGATGCTGCGCCGACTTTTCTGAGCGGCGCCCGGCTCCCGGGCCAGCCCCAGCGATGAGATCCCCTTGCGATGAGTCGTGATCAGATGGATCGCCGGCAGCCGGCTGCGCAGATTGATCCGACTCGCCGCCATCACGGTGCCCGTGCGAACGCTGAAATGCCTCCGGCAGTCCTTGCCGTGGTGCGGCAGAGGCTGAGGCTGAGGATATTTACTCTGGCAGGTGTTTTTGGCGGGGCTTTTCTGGACGAAATCTTTGAATTTCTCGGCATGGGACCGCAGCCCATGCCGTTTGATCTGCCTGAGATCAGCGGACTGTTTTGCTGATCGTCAGGCGACATCCTGACTTGACTGCACCGGGGGATATTTGCGGGCGGGTTTTGCCGGATGGAATTTCTGGGGAACCGTGCTCGTCTTGAGACGCCCCGCATGCCGGTGACACGCATACACCCGCCCGTTCGATTGGCTCTTATATGGCGCGATGCACCGGGAGAGACTGGAAAGCTGCGGCTTGTGCTGGTGGGCCATGGGTTGGACTGGCCGCTTATAACGACTCGGCGATCAGACGGCCTGGGACTGTCCCAGCCGCTTGATGCTCGCTCTTGAAATGTCACCGGACAAGCTTCGTCGAAACCCTTCGTGATTTTTGAATCCCCGGCGGCAACTGCCGACTTTGCCGCAGTCTCCGGATCGGGACGGAATTTTGCAGCCCGAGGTTGTACCTGCAATCTAGAACTGTCTTTGCAGTTCGAGGCGGATCCTGGATTGGGTCAGGCCTTGTCCGGAGGTTTGGCGCTCGGTGAAGAGGCGCAGTTCGAGCCGGTCGGCGTCGTTGAATTTGACGCCGTTGCCCCAGCGGCGGGTCGAGCCGTAGTCGCT
>MEIF01000120.1 GCA_001750645.1 Gammaproteobacteria bacterium AqS3 | reverse complement strand
CGCCGGGGTGTGGCGGGCAGCATCGGCTACGGGCTGAGGACCCTCGGCGGGATGCTGACGCCCTACTCCGAGTACCGCTACACCGGCGGCGAATACGGCGGCGCCCGCCAGGTCGCCGGGGTCAAATTCGCCGACGGCGAGCGGCTCGATCTGCGGCTGTTCAGCGAGCGCCGGGTCTCAGCCCGGGGCGAGACCCGCTCGAGGCTGGCCGTCGAGCTGCGGCGGCGCTTCTGATTCCGGCGCCGCCCGGGGCCGGCGCCGCCGACCAAGACCTCCGAACTCCGCAACGGATGCCGGAGCGCCTCCCCTAAAATGCCCCGCTCCTGGGGGGAGACAACCAGTGACCCGCATGAAGGCCAGCCTCAATCCAGCCCCGTCCGCCGCACCGCCGCAACCCCTGCTGACATCCCCCGCCCGGGCTGCTGCCGCCCTGCTGCTGCTGCTCGCCCTGGGTCTCTCGATGCAGGCTCAGGGGCAGAGTCTGGAGATACGGGTTGTCAAAAAGCCGGACGAGGCCGCGGCGCCGACCTTCCTGGCCCTGAACGAGGGGGAGACGAGGGAGATTGAGGTCAGGCTCAGCTTCGCCCCCAATCAGGTGCGCCATCTGGAGGCGCACCCCCCCGCCGGCGTGATAGCCAGGGAGCCCGGAACCCGGTTCGGCACCCTGTATTACGAGCCCAACCAGGGGAGGACGTGGAAGACGCTGAGGATCACCGCAATCCAGGATGACGATCACCGCCACGTCGACGGGACGATCACGTTCATGTATTGGTGCTGCGGCGGGGTCTCCAATTCGACAGCCTCCGGGAGCATCAGGGTGACGGTGCAGGATGACGACCTGCCGGATGTCGTCGTCACGCCCAGGCCCGTGGTGGTGGACGAGGGCACCTCGTCGACCTTCTCGGTGACGCTGAGCAAGCAGCCCCACTCCGCCGTGAGGCTGGCCCTGACATCCGACGGCATCGCCTTCAGCCCGAGCACGGTGACCCTCACGCCGAGCGACTGGAACGTCCCCCACGCCGTGACGATCACCGCGGCCGAGGACGCCGACAAGGAAAACGAGGTCGGCACCGTCAACATCTCCCACGTCAACGTCAACGACAGGCCGGTGACGGTGACGATCGTCGACAACGACGCCACCCCGGTCGGGGTGACCCTGTCGGCGCCGGAGGTCGTGGTGACCGAGGGCGGCAGCAACACCTTCACGGTGCGGCTCGCCGCCGCACCCAACGGCCGCAAGATCGTCAGGCTGGCCTCGGACAACCCCGATGTCACGCTCAGCCCGGCGTCGCTGACCTTCACGGCCTCGAACTGGAGCGCCGCCCAGACCGTGACGGCCTCCGCCGCCGAGGACGGCCGTGCCGAGGACGAGACCGCGCTGATCACCCTCAGCGGGATCGGCATCGCCTCGGGGTCGACCCTGGTGCGGGTGCGCGACAACGACTTCGCGGGGCACCTGAGCATCGCACCCTCCGTGATCACGATCACCGAGGGCGACAAGATCACCGCATCGAGCCAGCTCGCCCAGGCGCTGACCGTCAGCGTCGACCACGAGCCGACCCTCGACAACCTCAGCCTGCTGCTGGGCGATCCCGCGGGCTCGGCGGCGCTGCGGGTCGGCACCGGGGATGCCGGCATCGCCATGCAGTACCGGCGGGGCTCGACCGGCACCGCCGCCGGCGGGACGCCCGTGCCCCTCAGCGCCACCGACTTCATCGAGGCCCTGGAGGACGACAACACCGTGGATGAGACCTACACCATCCCGATCACGGTGCGGGCGACGAACGGCGACTACGGCGGCTTCGAGGGCGCCACCGCCGACATCACGGTGCATGTGCTGGACAACGACCCGGTCGTGCTGAGGCTGTCCGCGGCCTCCCTGGTCATGGAGGAGGGCGGCAGCGGCGACTTCACGGTGAGGATGAGAAACCGGCCGGGCGCCAGCCACACCGTCACCCTGGCGTCGAACAACCCCGATGTCATGGTCAGCCCGGCGTCGCTGACCTTCACGACGACCAACTGGAGCGCCGCCCAGACCGTCACGGTCAGCGCCGCACGGGACGCCGATGCCACCGAAGACGTCGCCCACATCAACTTCGACAGCGCCAATGACGACGTCAGCGCCACCCCGGTGGCGGTCAGGGTGCGGGAGATCGTCGAGATGACCCTGACGCCGGCGGCGCTGAGGCTCGCCGAGGGCGGCACCGCAACCTTCACCGTCCAGCTGGCGGGGCGGCCGCACTCCGACACGACGCTCAGCCTGGCGTCCGACAATGCCGATGTCACGATCGACACCGACCCGGCCGCGGCCGGCGACCAGGCCACGCTGCGCTTCACGAGCGCCAACTGGAGCGCCGCCCGGACCGTGACGCTGAGCGCCGCCGAGGACGCCGACACTGCGGGCGACAGCGCCACCGTCAGCATCACCGGCGCCGCCGTCGTCGACTCAGCGCTGGCGGTGACGGTGGACGAGAACGACGTCATCCCCCTGACGCTCTCGGCCGGCGAACTGACGATCGGCGAGGGGCAGTCACAGTCCTTCACCGTCCAGCTGGAGAGCCGGCCCAACTCGCTGCGGGGGGTCAGCCTGGTCTCCGACAGCGCCGACGTCACGCTCAGCACGGCCTCGCTGGCCTTCACCACGACCAACTGGAACGTCGCACAGACGGTCACGGTCAGCGCCGAGGACGACGCCGACAGCGCCGATGAGCGCGCCCGCATCAGCCTGACCGGGGACGGCATCGAGAGCGCCTCGGTGTCGGTGACGGCGGTGGACGACGACATCGGCTTCACACTCTCGGCCGCCTCGCTGCGGCTGGACGAGGGCGCCTCGGGCAGCCTCGACGTGCGGCTGGACGCACAGCCGAGCGGCAGCCGCACCGTCACCCTGGTCTCGGACAACGACGCCGTCACCCTCAACCCGGCGTCGCTGGACTTCACGACGGCCAACTGGAGCACCGCACAGCCCGTGACGGTGACGGCGCTCGAGGATGCCGACTTCGACGACGACAGCGCGCAGATCAGCCTCTCCAGCCCCAACGTCGCCGATGCCGAGGCGACGGTGACCGTGACCGACAACGACATCGTCGGGCTGATGCTCTCGACCGGGCAGCTGACCCTGCACGAGAACCAGTCGGGCTCGTTCACCGCGCGGCTGCAGAGCCGGCCCAACTCGGTGCGGGCGATCAGCATCGCCTCCGACAACACCGACGTCACGCTCAGCACGGTCTCGCTGGCCTTCACCAGGGACAACTGGGACACCCCGCAGCGCGTCACGGCGAGCGTCCGCGCCGATGCCGACAAGGCCGATGAGACCGCCCACATCAGCCTCGCCGGTGCGGGCGTCCTGGCCGCCTCGGTGTCGATGCAGGTGATCGACGACGGCATCGGCTACGCGCTCTCGGCCTCCTCGCTGCGGCTCGACGAGGGCGCCTCGGGCAGCTTCCACGTGCGGCTTGACGCGCAGCCGGACTACGATCGCAGCGTGACGCTGAGCTCGAGCAACGCCGATGTCGAGGTCAGCCCGACGACGCTGGAGTTCACCCCGGCGAACTGGAGCATCGGCCACCACGTGACGGTCAGCGCCGCCCAGGACGACGATGCCGACGCCGACACCGCCCGGATCAGCCTGGCCTCCGACGGCACCGTGACCCGCAACGTCGGGGTCGTCGTCGTCGAGGACGACGTGCTGGGCATCCAGGTCACCGGGGCGCCGCTGGCGCTCGACGAGGGCGCCTCGGGCAGCCTCATGGTCAGGCTCTCGGCGGCGCCCCTCCGGGCCACCACCGTGGCGCTGGCCTCCGACTATGCCGGGGTCACGCTCGAGCCGGCCTCGCTGAGCTTCACGGCGTCGAACTGGGGCGCGCCGCAGACCGTCACGGTGAGCGCCAGGGAGGACGCCGACAGCGGAGATGAGACCGCCGAGGTCACCCTGACGGCGAGCGGGCTCGACACGGTCAGAGCCGCCGTCAGCGTCGAGGACGACGAGACCCTGGGCATC
>MEIF01000012.1 GCA_001750645.1 Gammaproteobacteria bacterium AqS3 | reverse complement strand
TGTTGGAGTCCGAGTCGTCGCCGAGGACGGTGTAGAAGGTCTGGGCGGTGTTCCAGTTGCTGCGCGTGAAGCTCAGCTGGGTGATGGCGGTGGTGCCGGCGGCGTTCGAGGCAAAGGTCACCTCGGAGTTGGTCGAGGCCAGCGCCACGGTCACGTTGGCGTCGGGCCGACGACCGAGGGCGAGGCTGCGGGCGATGATCGAGCCCTCGGTGGCGGTGACGTCGGCCAGGTTGACAGGGTTGAAGCTGGCCCGCACCCCGTCGATGTCGTCGTCGTCATCAACGGTGATCGTGACGCTGCCGGTGACGCTGCCGTAGTCGCCGCCCGAGGCATTCAGGCTGATGGTGGCGATGTCGTCCCCGGCATCATCGTCCTCGGCGGCATTCACCGTGACGGTCTGGGTGGTGTGCCAGTTCGAGGTCGTGAAGCTCAGCGACGCCGGGGAAAATGTCACCTCGGAGTTGGCGGCGTTGCTCTGCTGCACCAGGCTCACCGTCACATTGGCGCTGGGCCGCCCCGCCAGCCGCACGGTGAATGTGTCGGAGCCGTCCTCGTCGACAGTCAATGAGGTCTCGGACAGGGTCAGCGCCGGTGAGGCATCGTCGTCCAGCATCTGCACCGTCAGGGTCGCGTTCGAGCCGCTGGCGTGGGTCAGCTTGTCGCCCAGCGTGAAGTTGACATCCTGCGCGCCCTGGATGTCGCTGCGGTCGGCATCGTGCTCGACGCTGAGGGTGACGGTCTGGGCATCGTCCCAGTTGTCGGCGGTGAAGGTCAGGGTCAGCTCATCGACCTTCGTCCCGTCGCCCTTGACGATCTTGAGGTCGTCGTGGTCGGGTTCGATCTGGATCGTCCTGTCGGCGTAGGGGTTGGCCTTCAGCACGTAGGTGAAGGTCGCCGTCTCGCCCTCGTAGATTGTCAGCTGATTGGTACTGCGCTCGGCCTCGACGGTCGGATAGGGGGTGTTGTTGGTCACGCTCTGGTTGCTGAATGTCGCCAGATCGTTGCTGCGGGTGTCCTGCAGCTTGCTGCCGCTGCCCGGCTTGGTGTAGCCGAGGGTGACGGTCTGGCCGGGGTTGACGGCGCTGGCCAGGGTCAGGGTGGCGGTGGTGCCCGAGAGGGTATAGCTGCTGACGCTTATTGCGCTGCCCCCGGCACTGACCGACCAGGCACTGTTGGCCGCCTTGCTGCTGGACATGGCCTCGCTGAAGGTGACCGTCAGGGTCGTCCCGTTGACGCCGGCGGCGGTAACTGTCGGAGCCGTGTTGTCGGGCGGGTAGGTGATGAGGGCGGAGCCGGTGGTGATGATCACTTCGTTGGTGAAACTGTTCAGGTCCGGCCTTCGATGGCGGATGCAGATGTACTTCCCGGCATTGCCGGTGAAGGTTTTGGAGTAGGTGCCGCCCGAAGCCTCAAAATTGTCGGTCGGGTCATAGCTGCCCGAGCAGTCGCTGGCGGCATTGCCAATCTTGGACCACCAGCCGGTTGCAGAGTCTCCCGGTGCATCCACCGAGAAGGTGACCTGGTTGTTGCCGTAGGTCAGGGTGATGGTTTTATTGCCCAGGGTCTGCGCCTGGACTGTGGGGGCTTGGGCGGCGATGAGGGCGAGGCTCAGGGCGGCGAGGCCAGCGGCAATTATTCCGCCGAGTTTTTGCAGTGTGGGGGCTGTTGAAAATCCGCCCGAGGCGGCGGGCGAGGGCCGCTCTAGATCAGTGTCTGACTGGGTTCTAGGCTCTTGGCGAGGGGGGGGGTGTGTTTGGTCTGGAGCCCGTTCTGGGCGGGGTTTGCTGGGAGTTTTCTCTCAGCAGGGTCGGCTGATTAATGTCTATAGATGAATATTCGAGTTCTCTTTTCCCTTGGCTTTTCATCTCAGCACCCTCCCTATTTGAACGCACCGCCCGCCGGCGGCGCCCGTGGATTATAGAGTGGAGATTGAAGACATTCGCATCGACAGGGCGGTGGCGCCATCGGGATTTTGAATGCTCCCGTGACGACTGGCGGGTGCCCTGTGCCCTAGAACTGCCGCTGCAGCTCGATGCGCAGTTGCGAGATGTCCTGCCTCTGGCCGGAGGTTTGGCGCTCGCTGAAGAGGCGAAACTCAAGCCGGTCTCTGTCGCTGAACTTGACGCCATGCTCCCGGCGGCGAGACGGGCCGTAGTCGCCGCTGGTCAGGCGGTACTCGGAATAGGGCGTCAGCAGCCCGCCGAGGGCGCCCAGCCCGTAGGCCAGGCCGGCCTGCATGCCGCTCTGCTGCTGCCGGTGCTGCCTGCTCCTCAGCTCGCCCTCGCCCAGCCTGAAGGCCTGGTCCCGCTCGAGCAGGCCGTCCTGGGTCGTGCCCCAGTGCGGGCCGAGCGAAAAGCTCAGCCCCCGCCCCCCGTCGAGCGGGTTCAGGCGGAACTGAACCCCGGCGCCCCAGTTGCTCAGCTCCTCGTCGCTGTGCAGCTCCAGGCTGCGCAGGTTGATGCCGAGGCTGAACCGGCTGTCTGCCGAGCGAACCCGCAGCCCCGCCGTCACCTCGATGCCCGCACCGACCACGCCATCCCCGGCATCGTAGCGCAGCAGCAGGCCGACCTGCGGCTCGGCTATCCAGAGCTCGCCGAAGCCGTCGTGGGCGAACTCCATCCCGCCCCGGACCCGCATGCTTTCGACGCGCAGCCCCATGAGCGCCGGATTCTGCGTCTCGTCGGGCTCAATCACCGCCAGCCCGGCATCGCCGGACCACGAGAACCTGCTGTTTTTCAGTGTCACCGCCGGCCGGCTGCCGCTCGCCGACACCATCTGCATTGCGAAGTCCACTGTGCCGCTGTGCTCGGTGGTGCGCACCAGTTCGATCTCCCCGACGCCAACGCCGAACATCAACCGACCGCTGGCGCCGCTGTCCCCGGTGATTTCAAGGTAGGGCAGGAACATCGTCGTGTCGGTCTTGAGATTGCCGGCGAACTGACCCAGCGTGTAGTCGACCTCCGAGCTGCTCAGGCCCAGGGCCATGCCGAACAGCCAGCTGCGGCTGATGCTGCGGTCGATGCCGACCCAGAGGTGGTTGTGCCGGCCGTCGAAGTCCACCTCGTAGGGCTCGGCTCCGGTGAAGCCCTCGCTGCCGGTGCGCCCCCAGAGCGACCAGCCCTCGCCGCCGGCGGAGCCGGGGGCGCCGGAATAGCTGAAGCTGCCGGGCAGGGGGGCGGGGCTGCGCGTACCGGTGTCGCGGCGCACCGGGCGGCCCCGCTCCAGCTGCACGCCGCCGAGCCAGTCGGCGCCCGGGTGGTCGCTGCCGAAGCGGTCGGGTTCAAAGCGCTGCGACGATGCACCCCGCGCTCCGGCGTGCCGGGCGAAACCCGCCGCCAGGTCGGAGGCGATCGAGCGGTCCAGCCCGATGCGGGCGCCGGCGACGGTTGCGGTGTTCATCCCCCGGGGCGAGCCGAGGCGCTGGGAGACGACCCCGCGCGCCGAGGACAGCAGGCCGGACGCCACCTCCGCCAGCAGCATCTTCACCGCGCTGCGCTCGACCTCGTGCCGAGCCCCGGCCTCGTCGTCGAAGATCGTGACCTCTATCGAGGCCGTGATGATGCCGGGTCCGTTCACGCTGACCCTGGCGGTCTCGTCGATTCTGTCGGCATCGTGCCTGGCGCTGGCTATCACCCTCTGCGGGGTGTTCCAGTTGGATGCGCTGAAGCTCAGCGCTGCCGGATAGAAGGCGGCGTCCGGATTGCTCGAGGTCAGGGTGACGATGCGGGGGTTGGCAGGCCGCTCGGTCAGCTTGACAGTGAGGGTGGCGGTGTCGCCCTCGTACATCTCAAGGGATGTCGCCGACAGCGCCAGCCCGATGGAGTCGTCATCGCCCTCGTCCATGACCACGACCTCCACATCGGAGGCGGCCACGCCGTTGCCGCTCAGTCTGATCATCGCGCGGTCGTTGGATCTGTCGCTGTCGGGCCGGGCCGAGACCGTCACGGTCTGCGGGCTGTTCCAGTCGGCCGAGGTGAAGTCGAGCGAGGTCGGGCTGAGGGTCATGTCCGGGTTGCCGTAGTGCAGCCCCACCGTCGTGTCGCCCGCAGGTCGGGCCGACATCTGCACCGTGAAGGTCTTCGAGTCCCCCTCGTGCATCGTGATGCGGCTTGTCGACAGCGCCAGCGCCGTGTCGTCGTCCGCCACCGCCACCGCCACAGTGCCGGTCACATTGCCGATCGCATCGCCGGTGGCGCTGCCATAGCCGCCGCCGGAAGCCGTCAGGCGGATCCTCACGCTGTCGTTGGCAGCGTCGTCGTTGTCTGCGAACGCGCGCACCGTCACCGTCTGCGCCCGGTTCCAGTTCGCCGTCGTGAATGTCAGCACGGCCTGGTTGCCGGCGGTGGATGAGTCGGTGTCAAAGGTCACGTATTGGTTGATCGCACCGCCCTGCGACAGCGTCACCGTGACATCGGCGCTGGGCTGCGTCGCCAGCCGCACGGTGAAGGCATTGCCGCCGCCCTCGTCCATCTTCAGTGCGGTCGACGACAGCATCAGACCCGCCTGGCCGTCCTCCCGGACATCCACCACCACGATCTCGGTCTCATCCAGATAGCCGCCGCCGAAGGCGGTCAGCTGCACCCTTGTGTTTTCTGGCGCCGCACCATTGCCCGCGGCGGCGCTCACCGTCACGGTCTGGGGGGTGTCCCAGTCGTCGGGCGTGAACGTCAGCGAGGACTGGTCCAGGGTGACGCCGGCATCGTTTGAGGTCAGGGCGATTGTCCGGTTGCGCTTGGGTTTGGCGCCCAGCCGAACGAATAATGTCCCGCTTCCGCCCTCATTCATCGCCAGGGTGGTCGGTGTGACGAGCAGGCCCGGGGTGTCATGGTCCGTCACTGTCACGGACACGTCCCCCGCCAGACCCTCGTAGTCGCCGCCCGAGGCCGCCAGGCTGAACGCTGCACTGTCATCGACGGCGTCGTCGTCCTCGGCCGCACTCAGCGTCACCGCCTGTGCCGTGCTCCAGTTGGATGTCGTGAACCTCAGCGCGTTTTGATTGCCCGGGGTTTTCAGGTCGGTGTCGAGCGTCACATCGATGTTGCTCGGCTGGGTCAGCGTCACGGTCACGTCGGCGCTGGGCCGGGATTTCAGCCGCAGAGTGAGGGGGCTGCTGCCGCCCTCGTGGACGCTCACGCTTCTCGTCGACAGGATCAGCCCCGCCTCGCTGTGCTCCGCCACCGAGACCGCCAGGCTGCCTGTGACATCGTCGTAGTCGGCGCCCGACGCCTTCAGGGTGATGACCGCCCTGTCGTCCAGGGTGTCGTCGTCCCGGAGTGCGGTGACTGTCACTGTCTGGGGGATATCCCAGCTCGAGTTTGTAAATCTCAGGGTGTTCTGACTGCCGGGGGTGTCGGTGTCGGTGTCGATGTTCACATCGGTATTGGGGGCGCCCTCCTGTCCCAGCGTCACCGTTACGTTCTGGGGCGGCTGGGAGCCCAGCCTCACCGTGAAACTGCCGCTGTCCCCCTCCGGGATGGTCAGGCCGCTCGCTGAAAGCTCCAGTCCCGCCTGTGCGTTGTTCTCCACGCTCACGGCCACCCTGCGGGTGAGGTTGTCATAGCCCCCGCCCGAGGGCATCAGCGACAGGTTGGCTTTGTAGTCGAAGGCGAAATGGTCCTCAGCGATGCTGATCCGCACAGTCTGGGGCGTGCTCCAGTTTTCTCTGGTGAATATCAGGGCGGATTGGTCCAGTCTGATGTGCTCATTGACTGTCCCCTCCTGTGCCAGATTCACGGTCACATCACCCGTCGGTGCGGCCGCCAAGACCACCGTGAAAGTCTGGCTGTCCCCCTCAAGGATGTCCAGGCTGGTGGTCGACAGCACCAGCCCCGCCGCGTCGTTGTCGGCCACGAAAATTTCCACACTTTGGAAAGCATCAGCGACAGGCAGTGAGCTCTCGTCTTCCAAGTACCTCAGCTGCCTGGAGGCGGTCTCGCTGAGATCGTCGTCATCCTCTCTGGCATACACCGTCACTGTCTGGGGGATGTCCCAGTTTTCGGGGGTGAATCTCAGCCTTGTCTGGTTGCCGGCCGTGCCGGGATCGGTGTCAATGGTCACATCGGGGTTGGGTGTGTATGGCTCATCCTTATACACCTCCTTATACAAATCCTCATACACCTCTACCCAGACATCTCCCCCGATCTGTGCGGCCATCCGAACCGTGAAGGTGCTGCTGCCGCCCTCGGCCACAATCAGGGGATTTGCGGCGGATTCAATGATTGGGTAGAGGTCGTTGTCATTCACAATGATGTACGGGCCAAGCCAGCCGCCAAGGTAGTCGGTGCCGCTCTTCGAAGTGACCAGATCGACATATAGCCGCTCTTCGTTTATGGCGTCGTCGTCCTCGCCGGCCGTCACTGCCACGATCTGAGGGGTGCGCCAGTTGTCGGCCGTAAAAGTCAGCGAGGACTGATTGCCGGGAGTCCGGGGGTCGGCGTCAATGGTCAGGTCGGTATTGGAGGGCGAGGGGAAGTTGACCGTAATCGTCTCCGAGGGAGGGCGGTTCGTCACAACTGAAAAGGACCGGGTTTCGCCCTCGGGCACCCACAAATCTCTCGGCGAGGTGTCGATTTCAGCATAGCTGTTACTGATATTGACTGGGATGCTGCGTGGAGACACTGTCTGGCTCGAGTTTTTGAGAGAGAAAGAGATGCTCTGGCTGCTGCCCAGCGGCGGGACGTAATGCGTGGTACTGACCACCACTGTCTGGGGAACATTCCAGTTCGAAGGCGTGAAGACCAGCGAGGACTTATTTGTGGAGATGTAGATATTGGGGTTGATTTCCACTGTCCTCGTCGACGAGGGCGGGTTTCGCAGCCGAATGGTTAGGAATGTGTGCGCACCGTGGTGTAGCGCCAGCCTTCTGGGCGAAACATGCAGGAAGGTCTTATGTTTTTTTGCTTCAGAAACTATAAAAGGCGCGCCCAGGCTGCTTGTCGTGCCATTGGGCAATATGAGACGGAGAGTCGGGTGGAAGCGGGTGTTACTGCCACTGGGGCCAAAGAGATCTTCCTCGTCATAAGCGCCGCCCGATGTCACCGTCACCCTCTGAGGGACGTGCCAATTTTGAGGCGTGAAGGTCAGGGTGCTTTGATTGCCGGGGGTGTCTGCATCAGTGTCACAGCTGGCATTCAGCCTTCGGAAATTTTCATCGGTTTCCACTCTAACCGTGAAATCTTCAGAGGGGGGGTGCAAATAGCTTGACTGTGAAGCTGCCGCTCTCCAAGTCGTAGATCGGGCCAAAGCCCTCCAGGTCAAGAACAAGAAAATCGGGATCCGATATCGTGACTGTGATGTCTTCGCTAATGCCGTCATAGCCTCCGCCCGATGCAAAAAGCGAGGCAATTGCGGTGTCAGTGTCTAAATCTTTATCGCGATCCCACTCGAGCAGCATGGGTTGTCTGCTGTTCCAATTGTCCGGCGCAAAAATCCAGGGGCCCAGACTGACGCGCAAATTTGGGTGGTTTGATTTCGCAGTGACCAAGACACGACCGGTCGGCTTTGTTTTCAGTCTAAAAAGGATTTTTTCTCGAAGCCAGTCACTCTGGGATGTTATCGATGTGTCCCACAGGTCCAGCCCCGGACTCTGCTGCCCGTACACCGATGTCGGAAACGTCAGGCTCAGGATCAGCGCACCCGTCAATAGCAGCTGCCGCTGCCGTGAACAAAAAGCCTCATTTGGAAAGTTGGACATCAGGGTGCGGGAAATCGGGGGGATGGCGGGGTGATCAGGGGGTCTGATTGCACCTTGGTGCGGGTTCTGATCGGGATTTCTGTCCCAGAACGGTCAGTGATTTCGGAATCTTTCATGTCTTTTTCGGCGGGCGCCGCCGTGACAGACAGCTGCATATTGCCACAGGTTGACCGATTGCCTGTTGTTTTTTTTCCTGCATGCAGATAGCGGATAAACTCCCGCCCTGATGATTGGGGCAGCGGGGCGGGCAGTGCACCGAAAGGGGATGCTTGGAGGGTCGCTGCTCGGGCTGCTGCTGAGTCTGGGCCTGGCGGTTTCGGTTCCGGTTCAGGCCGACCCGGACTTCGACCCCGAGGGCGGGATCTGCCAGATATTCAAGGCCGAGAAGCGCTGGTTCAAGGCGGCCAGGCGCAGCGCCAGGAAGTGGGGGATCCCTGTGCCGGTGCTGATGGCGGTGATCCACCAGGAATCCCGCTTTGATGGCAAGGCCAAGCCGCCGCGTCGTGCCAAGTCCTCGGCGCGCGGATATCCCCAGGCCAAGAAGGAGACCTGGAAGTGGTACATCAAGGCGACCGGCAATCGCGGCGCCGACCGCGACAAGTTCAAGGATGCGGTGGACTTCGTCGGCTGGTATCTGTCGATGGCGCGCACCCGCAACGGCGTCAGCGCCGATGCCGTCGATCAGCTCTATCTGGCCTACCACGAGGGGCACGGCGGCTATGCCCGCGAGACCTGGCGCAAAAAGCCCTGGCTGCGGGAGGTTGCACTGCGCGTGGCCTCGCGCAGCCGCCTCTACGCCGGCCAGCTGGAGCAATGCGATTAACCCGCGCGCTTAAAGCAGCTCGGGCGAGTCCCTGCCGTACTCGCGCTCGACCCTGGCGATGCGCACGCGGTAGCGGGCATACCAGCGCTCGCGCCCGAGGCGCTGCGCCTCGAGGTGCTCGACCTGCTCCCGCCAGCGGCGGATCGCCTCCAGATCGCGCCAGTAGGAGATCGTGATGCCGATGTCGCCGCGCGCCAGGTCGACGCCCAAAAAGCCCTCCCGCTGCGAGGCCAGCTCAAACATGCGCGCGGCGGTGGCGTCATAGCCCTCGGTGTCACCGCCCCGAACCGAGGTGAATATGACGGCGTAGTAGGGCGGCTCGAAGTATCCCAGCACGGTGGGCTAGGGCAGCGGGAAGCACGAGCAGAGCTGCACGACCTGGCCGCGGATGTCGTCCAGCAGCTCCTCGTTGTCGGCATCGTTGAGGATGGCGGCGATCCAGGCGCCGATCTGCTTCATCTCGGCCTCGCCCATGCCGCGCGAGGTCAGCGCCGGCGTGCCCAGCCGCAGCCCGCTGGTGACGAAGGGCGAGCGCGGGTCGTTGGGGACGGTGTTCTTGTTGACGGTGATGTTGGCACGGCCGAGTGCGGCCTCGGCGTCCTTGCCGGAGAGCTCGCCCCGGCTCAGATCAACCAGTATCAGATGGTTGGACGAGCCGTCCGAGACCAGGTCGATGCCGCCGGCCTTGAGCGCCAGGCAGAGGGCGTCGATGTTGCTGCGCACCCGGCGCTGGTAGTCGGCAAACTCGGGCGAGGCGGCCTCGTGCAGGCAGACGGCCTTGGCGGCGATGGCATGCATCAGCGGGCCGCCCTGGGTGCCCGGGAACACCGCCGAGTTGAGCTTCTTATGCAGGGTCTCATCGTCGCTGCCGCTGAGGATCAGCCCGCCCCGGGGGCCGCGCAGGGTCTTGTGCGTGGTGGTGGTGACGACATCGGCAAATTCGATCGGGTTGGGGTAGAGCCCGACCGCGACCAGGCCGGCGATGTGCGCCATGTCGACCAGCAGGCTGGCGCCGACCGCATCGGCGATCTGCCGCATGCGCGCCCAGTCAACCACTCCGGAATAGGCTGAAAACCCGCCGATGATCATCTTGGGGCGGTGCTCCTCGGCGAGCTGCTGCATGCCCTCATAGTCGATCGCCCCGTTCGCATCCAGGCCGTACTGCACGGCCCTGTAGTGCTTGCCGGAGACATTGGCGGGCGATCCGTGGGTCAGGTGCCCGCCCTGGTCCAGGCTCATGCCGAGGATGGTGTCGCCCGGCTGAACCAGGGCGAAATAGGCGGCGGCGTTGGCCTGTGCCCCCGAGTGCGGCTGGACGTTGGCATAGCGCGCACTGAACAATTTGCAGGCACGGTCTATGGCCAGCCGCTCGATGACATCCACGTGTTCGCAGCCGCCGTAATACCTTCTGCCGGGGTAGCCCTCGGCGTATTTGTTGGTGAGACAGCTACCCTGTGCCTCCATCACCGCACCCGAGGCGTAATTCTCAGAGGCGATCAGTTCCAGGTGTTCAACCTGGCGTTTGGCCTCGGCCTCAAGGGCGCTGGAAACTTCGGGATCAACCTCAGACAGCAGCGGCTTGCTCAACAGAAGCTCCTTCATCCGGAGGCGGGCGATTGTATCACCGCGCCCGATCCGGCACCATTCATTGATTGGGTTAAAATGCCGCTCAAAATCTCATAAGTATTTGAATTTAATATTAAATTTTAATATTTAGGCACTCGGTCGTTTTAAGGTCAAAATAAATCCGGTTAATTGATTAACGAACTTGCCGCCACAGGTGAATCAATGTCTCATTTAGCGTCTGCCCATCGTATTGATGTCAATCAGCCCTACGACCCCAAGCGACCGCCGGAATTCCGCCGGTTTTCTGAAAAGATTGATTTTCGATTAGAGGAAATTCGGGAGAAGAAGCTCCTGAATCCCCAGGAGGAGATTCTCAGCTACATGATTCAGCACGGGCGCATCAACCTGCTTTCAAAGGGCTCTGTGCTGAATGCGATCGGCATGAACCGACGCTGGGTCTATCTGGTGCTCGGCGGCGAGCTCGACCTGATCCACTGCCAGCCGGATGGCGGTGAGATTTTGATCGGGCGCTGTGCCAGCGGCGAGCTGTACGGCTATGACGTTGTCTTTGGCGTAACCCGACCCGATCTGCGCGCCCAGGCCAACACCGACCTCGAGTGCGTGCGCGTGTCGGGGCAGGTGTTTACCGAGATGGTGCTCAATTCGGTGCAGTGCACGCACCATGTCGCGACCATCTTTGGGAAGGAGCTCACCCAGCTGACCCAGAAGCTGGGTTCCGTGGCCTTTGATTCGCTCGACCAGAGGCTTTACGACCTGCTTTTGGAGCTGTGCTCATCGATACGCGCGCTGCCTCACCGCCACGGTGCGCTGCTGAATGAGTCGCGCGTGGACATCTCGAATTATCTGAGCTGCTCAAGGGAGGCGGTGGGGCGATCGCTGCTGCGTCTGCGCAAGGGCAATTACATCCGCATGCTGGGCAACCGAATCCTGGTGCACGGCATCTATCGGAGCAGCTGAGTGCGCCCTCGGATCCTCAGCGCGCGCTGAGTGCCTGGCCATTGAGGTGCGCCCCGTCGCGTCCCAGCAGGTAGAGAAAGGCCGGTGCGATCGCCTCGGGGGTCGGCAGGGTGGCGGGGTCTTCGGCGGGCATGGCGCCGGCGCGCATGTCGGTTGCCACGCCGCCGGGGTCGAGGCTGTTGACGCGCACGCTGGAGACGTTCGCCAGCTCGTCGGCGAGCACCTGGGTCAGCCCCTCGAGGGCAAACTTTGAGGCCGAATAGGCGCCCCAGTAGGCGCTGCCGCGGCGCCCGACTCCCGAGGAGACATTGACAATGCTGGCCGATGGCGCCGCCCGCAGCAGCGGCATCAGGGCCTGCGTCAGCAGAAACGGGGCGCGCACATTGACCTGCATCTGCGCGTTCCAGTCGGCCTCCGAGATGTTCTGAACCGGCGAGCGCCGGCCGAGCACGGCGGCGTTGTTGACCAGGCCGTCCAGCGCGCCATTGAGCGCCTCGCCGATCGCCTCGGCCAGCTGGCGGGCGGCGGCCGCGTCGATTTGCCCGAGGTCGACCGGCTGCAGGATGGGCTCGGGCCCGCCCTGGGCGTCGATGGCCTCGGCGCAGGCCTCAAGCCCCTCGAGCGAGCGCGCCAGCAGCACGCACTGGGCGCCGCAGGCTGAGGCGGCGAGCGCCACCGCACGACCGATGCCGCGGCTGGCCCCGGTGATCACCACGCCGGCGCCGCTGAGCAGGTCGGCGGGCGGGCGGTAGTCGGAGAGCTTCATGCTCACGCGGCCTGTTCGCCCGTCAGCTGTGCGGCGATGCTCAGGGTGTGCATCAGGTCATCGGCGCGGCGGGCGAGGGCGGCCTCGGGCCATTCATCGTCGCAGTCGATGTAGCCCCACTCGGCGCGGATGAAGGCAATGCCGGCGGCCTGGGCGGAGGCAAAATCCCGGCTGTGGTCGCCGACGTAGCAGCACTGCTGCGGCGACAGGTCGAGCCGCTCGGCGGCCAGCAGCAGCATGTCCGGTGCGGGCTTGGCGGTCTCGACATCCTCGGGATAGATGCAGAGCGGTGTGCGCTCCCCCAGCAGCGCCTCGATCAGCGGCTCGCCGAAGCGGCGCGGCTTGTTGGTGACGATGCCCCAGGCGATCCCGCTCCGGCGGCAGGCTTCAATCCACCGCTCGGCGCTGGGGAACAGCCGTGCCTGCCTGCCGTTGAAGCGGGCGTAGTGGTCCAGCAGCTCGGCGGTGCGCTCCGGATCCGGCTCGTCGAGGTTGAGCGCCAGCCGGGTCAGCCGCGCACCACCCCAGGAGCAGTGGCGCCTCACCTCATCGAGCGGCAGCTCGCCCAGTCCGTGCTCGGTGCGCAGGGCGTTGATCGCCAGGGAGAAGTCCGGGGCGGTGTCGGCGAGCGTCCCGTCCAGATCCAGCAGCACCGCGCGCGGTTTCACGCCCGCGAGCAGCAGATGATGTAGTTGACCGCGGTTGAGCGGGTCAGCCGGCCGGTTCCGGTCAGCGGGTTGTAGTGCATTCCGGAGAGGTCGACCAGGCTCAGGCCGGCGGCCTCGGCCCAGCCGGCCAGTTCGGCCGGCCGGATCAGGCGGGCGTATTCGTGCGTGCCGCGCGGCAGCAGGCTGAGGATGTACTCGGCCGCGACGATGGCGGTCAGCCAGCTATAGGCATTGCGGTTGATGGTGGCAAAAAACAGCGCCCCGCCCGGGCGCACCAGCCGGGCGGCGGCGGCGACGGTGCTGGCCGGATCGGGAACGTGCTCGAGCATTTCCATGCAGCAGACCGCGTCGAACCCCTCGGGTGCGCGCTCGGCAAGCGCCTCGGCGGAGATCAGCTCGTAGTTGATCGGGAGGCCGGCCTCCTCGGCGTGCAGCCGGGCCACCTGCAGCGGGGACTCGGCCAGATCGATGCCGGTGACCTGGGCGCCGCGTTTTGCCAGTCCCTCGCAGAGGATGCCGCCGCCGCAGCCGATGTCCAGCACGCGGGCGTCCCTGAGCTCGGCGCGCTCGGCGATGTAGCCGGTGCGGGCGCTGTTGATGGCGTGCAGCGGGCGAAACTTTCCGTTGGGATCCCACCAGGTGGCGGCGAGGGCGTTGAATTTTTCCAGTTCGCCGGGATCGGCATTGAGGGTCTTGGAGGGCATGTTTCAAGGCGTTCCCAAGCCGGCGGATTTTAGCAACCGCAGAACCTGAACGGAACGGGTGCGCCCTTATAATCCCGGCGATTTTGGCGCAGCGCCCCGCCGGAAGGAGTCCAGATCGATGAGGATCTTCGTGCCTCTTGAGCGCAGCGAGACCGAAACCCGCGTCGCCCTCACCCCCGAGGCGGTGGCGCAGCTGCGCAAGCTGGATGAGCGCATCGCCATCGCCGTCGAGGCCGGCGCCGGCCGCCACATTGACGTCGCCGATGCGGCCTACGGCGAGGCGGGGGCCGAGGTGGTCTCAGATCGAGCGGCTGAGCTGGGCCGGGCCGATCTGGTCGTGCGCGTCAATCCCTGCCCCGAGGAGGAGATCGACGCCCTGGGTTCGGGCACCGCGCACATCAGCTTTCTCGACCCGTTCAGCCGCAC
The DNA here is from genome assembly GCA_001750645.1 of Gammaproteobacteria bacterium AqS3. Classification (GTDB taxonomy): domain Bacteria; phylum Pseudomonadota; class Gammaproteobacteria; order MEIF01; family AqS3; genus AqS3. The sequence continues at coordinate 34,005 of MEIF01000012.1, read as the reverse complement.
CGATCTGGTGCGGCGGCTGGCCGGCGCCGGCATCCGGGCCTTCAGCGTCGAGATGATCCCGCGCACCACGCTGGCGCAGAAGATGGACGCGCTCAGCTCGCAGGCCAACCTGGCGGGCTACCGCGCCGTCATTCTCGGGCAGCAGCACCTCGGCAAGGTATTCCCGATGTTCATGACCGCCGCCGGCACGATCCAGCCGGCGCGGGTGTTTGTCATCGGCGTCGGCGTCGCCGGCCTTCAGGCCATTGCCACGGCCAAGCGGCTCGGCGCCCGGGTCGAGGCCTTTGACACCCGCCCGGTGGTCAGGGAGCAGGTGCAGTCGCTGGGGGCGCGCTTCATCGACATCGACCTCGGCGAGACCGGCCAGACCGAGGGCGGCTACGCCAGGGAATTGACCGCCGAGCAGCTCGCCCGGCAGCAGGCCGAGCAGGCCCGGGTCTGCGCCTATTCCGATGTCGTCATCACGACGGCGCAGGTGTTCGGGCGTCCGGCGCCCAGGCTGATCACCGAGGCGGTGCTGCGGGACATGAAGCCGGGCAGCGTCGTCGTCGACATGGCGGCTGCGACCGGCGGCAACGTCGAGGGCTCGGTGGCCGGCGAGGTCATCACCACGCCCGGCGGGGTCAAGGTGGTCGGGGGCGACAACCTCCCCGCCAGCGTGCCCAGGGACGCCAGCATGGTCTACGCCAACAATCTGCTCGGTCTGATCGAGCTGCTCTGGGACGCCGAGGCGGGTCAGATCAGGGCCGACACGGACGATGAAATCATCGCCGGATGTCTGATCACCGATGCCGGGGAGCTGGTCAACACCGCAGTCGCCGAGCACTGCAAAAAGGAGGAGAGCGCATGAGCGGGGAATTCATTCTGTTGCTGTTTGTTTTGGCACTGGCCATCTTTCTGGGCTTTGAGCTGATCTCGAAAGTCCCCTCGACCCTGCACACGCCGCTGATGTCCGGGGCCAATGCAATCTCGGGGATCACGCTGGTCGGGGCGCTGCAGGCCGGCGGGGCGGGGCAGGATGCGCTCTCCATCGGCCTCGGCGTCGCCGCCGTGGCCTTCGCCACCATCAACGTGGTCGGCGGCTATGCGGTGACGCACCGCATGCTGCGCATGTTCAGCCGCAAAGACCGCTCGTGAGCGACTTCTTCAATGTCGAGGCGCTGACCGGGCTGGGCTACATCCTGGCCTCGGTGCTGTTCATCTTCGGGCTCAAGCAGCTCTCCAGCCCGAACAGCGCCATCCGCGGCAACCTGACCTCGGCCTGCGGCATGCTGCTGGCGGTGCTGGTGACGCTGCTCGACACCGGCATCCTCGACTATCGCTGGATCGGCCTGGGGCTGGCGCTGGGGGCGCTGATCGGCCTGGTGATAGCGCTGCGCGTTCAGATGACCGGCATGCCCCAGCTGGTGGCGCTGTTCAACGGCTTCGGCGGCGTCGCCTCGCTGCTGCTGGGTGCGGTCGAGTTCGCCCCGATGCAGGTGCAGGGGCCGGACGGGGCGGTCGTCGTCGCCATTGCCCTGGCCGTGCTGATCGGCGGGATCACGTTCTCCGGAAGCCTGATCGCCTTCGGCAAGCTGGCCGAAATCCTGCCGGGCAGACCGCTGCTGTTCCCCGGCCAGCAGGCCTTCAATGTGCTGCTGCTGCTGGCCGCTCTGGGGCTGCTGATCGTCATGCCGCTGGGGCTGTGGGAGGGGCAGCGCGTCGAGCTGCTGATCGGGCTCGTCGGCATTGCCCTGCTGCTCGGGATCCTGGCGGTGATCCCGATCGGCGGGGCCGACATGCCGGTGGTGATCTCGCTGCTCAACAGCTATTCGGGGCTGGCCGCCTGCGCGGCCGGCTTTGTCATCCTCAACAAGGTGCTGATCGTCGCCGGGGCGCTGGTCGGCGCCGCCGGGTTGATCCTCACCGGGATCATGTGCAAGGCCATGAACCGATCGCTGGCCAATGTGCTGTTCAGCGGTTTCGGCGCCGGCGCCGATTCAGGCGGCGCCGGAGCAACCAGCGGCGGCGAGGTCAAGGCGCTGTCGATCGAGGACGCCTGGTATCTGCTGGAGGCGGCGCGCTCGGTGGTCGTCATCCCCGGCTACGGCATGGCGGTCGCCCAGGCGCAGCACGCCGTGCGCGAACTCGGCGAGCTGCTCGAGGCCAATGGCGCCGAGGTGCGCTACGGAATCCACCCGGTCGCCGGCCGCATGCCCGGGCACATGAACGTGCTGCTGGCCGAGGCCAACGTCGACTACGACCGCCTGGCCGAGCCCCAGGACATCAACCCCATCATGGAAACCGTCGACCTGTGCATCGTCATCGGCGCCAATGACGTGGTCAACCCCGATGCGCGCAGCAATGAATCCAGCCCCATCTACGGCATGCCGGTGCTCGAGGCCGACCGCGCCCGAACCGTCTTCGTGCTCAAGCGCTCCATGGCCTCGGGTTTTTCGGGCATTGACAACCCGCTGTTCTACGCCGAGAACACCCGCATGATCTTCGGCGACGCCAAGGACGTGGTCTCGGCGCTGGTGGCCGAATTCAAGGGGTCTGAGTGATGGTTTTTTCCGGTCCTCGCCTGTCTGTTCGCCCGCTCGAAGCGGTTCGATTCAGAGCTCAGAAATGACCCCCTCTTCTGACTCTTCGGGGGAGCGCGCGCATCAGGGGTTCAGGCATCGCTTCTGGGAGTGGTTTTTTGACCGCCCGAGGGTGCGTCGCAATTTGTGGAAGCATTTGCGGCGGGACTTTGCCGCCGTGACGCTGCGGCGGCCTGATTATCTGTTCACCCTCGATGTGGCAGACCACTGGTCCAAGAAAATGTTCTTTCGCCCGGATTGGCAGCGCAGCACTGTCAACCATCTCGTGGATCGCCTGCGCGAAATGAATCTGCTGGAGCCGGGAAAGACCGTGCTGGAGCTGGGCGCCCATATCGGATCGCACACGATATACCTGCACAGCACCGGTGCATTTGCGGGCGCCATCGCCGTGGAGCCGCATCCGGACAATTTCGCCCTGCTGCGGCACAACATGGTCCAGAACGGGCTTGACTCGGCCACTTCCTGCCTCAATGTCGCAGTGGACGAGCAGGAAGGCAGAGCCGAATTTTTCAGTTACGGAAACGGCTTCAGCGCGCAAGGGTCACTGCAACCTCGCTTGGACGGTGAACAGCCGACGGCCTCGCACTGGGTTGAGACCTGCACCGTGTCGAGCATCCTCAGTCGGGCCGAAACGGATGCCGCTGACATCTCCCTGGTGCATATCGATGTCGAGGGTGTCGAATATCGCGTTCTGCCGGGTGTGTTTCACGCACTGGGACCGAGGGTGCCGGTGTTCACCGAATTCTTTCCCGGCCTTTACGGCCTTGAGCGCGCCGGCGAGATGCTCGACTGGATCGGCAGCCACTACGCCAGCTGCATCCGCTTTGCCGCCGAGGTTGCCCCCACGGGCGATGAGACCGTCATGTCGCCGAAGCAAATGGCCGAGGGGCTTGATTTTTCCAACCCCGAAGATCTCTGGTTCGATCTGCTGCTGTTCAATCCCTGAGCGGGTTTTTTCGGGGTTCGGACGGGCGGTCTGAGCGGAGCGGAGCGGGTGCTTTGACTTGACCGCTCAGCCCGGCAGCAGCTCGCCGATGCGCTGCTGCCAGGACTGTGCGCGCGCGCGGATGTCTTCCAGATCGATGTCGACCAGCTCGCCCGAGCGAACCTTGCGCGCCCCGGCAATCCAGACGCTGTCGACCTGATTGCGACCGCAGGCGTAGATCAGCTGTCCGGCGATGTCGTAGAGCGGAGCGCTGGCGATGTCCGACAGGTCGACGGCGATGAAGTCGGCCGACTTGCCGGCCTCGAGCGAGCCGGTCTCACCGTCCAGCCCCAGCACCTGCGCCCCGCCGAGGGTTGCGGCGTGCAGGGTGCGGTGCGCGTCCATGAATGCCGGATCTTCGCTGACGCTCTTGGCGAGCAGCGCCGCCAGGCGCATCTCGGCAAAGCTGTCGAGGCGGTTGTTGCTGGCGCAGCCGTCGGTGCCGATGCCGAAGGCAATGCCGTGCGCCTCCAGCCGGGCGAGGTTGCAGAAGCCGCTGGCCAGCTTCATGTTGGAGGCCGGGCAGTGGGCGATGCCGGCACCGCGCACCGCCAGCAGGGTGCAGTCGTCGTCGTCGAGATGCACGCCGTGGGCGCCCTGCAGCGGCACCTCGGGCATCAGCCGGTCGACCAGCACGGCCGGCGAGACCCCGTGCTCGCTGAGGCAGCCGTCGACCTCCTGCCGGGTTTCGGCCAGGTGGATGTGAACCCTGAGATCGAGCGCGCGCGCCTGCTCGCCGGTGCGCCGCAGATCGTCCAGGCTCAGCGAGTAGACCGCGTGCGGGGCCAGGGCGGCGCTCAGCAGCGGCGCCCGGGTGCAGAGCGACCGGACTTCCTCGGCCTGCTCGAAGGCATCGGAGCAGCTCCAGGCGCCGGGGATGTCGAGCACCGGAATGCCGACCTGGGCGCGCGCGCCGCAGTCGGCGGCGACTTCAAGGATGACATCGGGGTGAAAGTACATGTCGGCAAAGCAGCCGGTGCCGCCGAGCAGCATCTCGGCGATCGCCAGGCGGGTGCCGTCGGCGACGTATTCCCGGCTGAGGCAGGCCGACTCGATCGGCCATATGCGCTCGTTCAGCCAGGCGTCGAGCGGCAGGTCCTCGGCGACCCCGCGCAGCAGCGTCATGGCGGCGTGGGTGTGGGCGTTGACGAGCGCCGGCAGCAGCGCGCAGCGCTCCAGGTGCTCGCACTCGGCTTCGGGATGCTGCCGGTGCGCCTGCCCAAGCGGCAGCACGTCGACGATGCGTCCGCCCTGCATGGCGATGCAATGCTCGGTCAGCACGCCTCCCTGCGGGGAGGTGACCGGCAGAATCCAGGGTGCGCTGATGAGCTGCATGACGCCGTCCGCGGAAGTCTGGCGCGCGCATTATGGCCATCGGTTTATTTTTTACCTCGACGGGCAATCGGCGGGCAATCTCAGGTGGATGCTTTGATAAAATCGCGCACTTGAACTCGGGGTGCGCCAGCCGCAGCCGCCCGAAGAATCTGGGAGCGATCGCTTAACCCATGTCAGAAGCCGGTCGCGAAGTCGTCCACATCAGCCTTGAAGATGAACTGCGCAAGTCGTATCTCGACTATGCGATGAGCGTCATCACCGGTCGCGCGCTCCCGGATGCGCGCGACGGTCTCAAGCCCGTCCACAGGCGCATCCTGTTTGCGATGGAGATCCTCAACAACGACTGGAACCGCCCCTATAAAAAGTCTGCCCGCGTGGTCGGCGATGTCATCGGGCGCTACCACCCGCACGGGGACACCGCAGTCTACGACGCCCTGGTGCGCATGGCGCAGCCGTTTTCGCTGCGCTATCCGCTGATCGAGGGGCAGGGCAATTTCGGTTCGGTCGACGGCGATCCGCCGGCGGCGATGCGCTACACCGAGGTGCGCATGCAGCGCATCGCCTCGCACCTGCTGGCCGATCTGGACTGCGAGACGGTCGACTTCTCCCCCAATTACGACGACTCCGAGACCATTCCGGACGTGATGCCGACGCGCGTCCCCAACCTGCTGATCAACGGCACCGACGGCATTGCCGTGGGGCTGGCGACCAAGATCCCGCCGCACAACCTGACCGAGGTCGTCTCGGCCTGCCTGGCGCTGCTGGATGACCCCGGCCTCGGCGTCGACGATCTGTTCCAGCACGTCACCGGACCCGATTTTCCGACCGGCGGGTTCATCATGGGGCGCGCCGGGATCCTGCAGGCCTATCGCACCGGCAAGGGGCGCGTGGTCATGCGGGCGCGCACCGAAATCGAAAAATTCGGGAGGGATCGGGAGCGCATCGTCGTCACCGAGATCCCCTACCAGGTCAACAAGGTCAGGCTGATCGAGGAGATCGCCCAGCTGGTGCGCGACAAGGACATCGTCGGCATCACCGGAATCCAGGACGAGTCCAACAAGGAGGGGGTGCGCATCGTGCTCGATCTGCGCAAGGGCGAGAACCCCGAGGTGATGCTGAACAACCTCTACAAGCGCAGCCGGCTGCAGAACAACTTCGGCATCAACATCGTCGCCCTGGTCGGCGGCCAGCCGCGCGCCCTGAACCTGCTCGAGATGCTGAACATATTCCTGCAGCACCGCCGGGAAGTGGTGCTGCGGCGCAGCGTCTACCTGCTGCGCCAGGCGCGCCGCCGGGGGCACGAGCTGGAGGGGCTGGCGATAGCGCTCTACAACATCGATGAGATCATCGAGCTGATCCGCTCCAGTGCGAATCGCGCCGAGGCGCATAAGCGGCTCTGCGGGCGCGATTGGCGCGCCCAGTGGGTCGTGGACATGCTCGAGGGCGGCGAGCCCTGCATTCCCGAGGACCTCGCCGAGATCTGCGGGCTGGTTCCCGCCGAGAGCGCCGGGGACGGCGCCGAGCCGATGTACCGGCTCTCCAGCGTCCAGGCCAATGCGATTCTCGAGCTGCGCCTGCACCGGCTGACGGCGCTGGAGCGCGATGAGCTGGCCAAGCGCTACCGCAAAACCCTCGAGGAAATCGCCGACCTGATGGAAATCCTGTCGAGCCCCGAGCGCCTGCGCGAGGTGATCCGCGAGGAGCTGATCGAGGTGCGCGACATGTACGGCGACGAGCGCTGCACGGAGATCGAGGAGGCCGACGGCGACTTTGAGGAGGAGGATCTGATCCCGCGCGAGATGCGCGTGGTGACCATCAGCCGCAACGGCTATGCCAAGTCCCAGGAGCTGTCGATGTACAGCGTGCAGAACCGGGGCGGCAAGGGCAAGACCGCCATGGGCCTGGGGGATGACGACTTCGTCGAGCACCTGCGCGTGGTCCACTCGCACGACACGCTGCTGATATTCACCAATCAGGGGAGGGTGTTCTGGCTGCGCGTGTTCCGCATCCCCAAGGCCTCGCGCACCGCCAAGGGGCGGCCGCTGGTCAACATGCTGCAGCTGGAGAAGGACGAGGCCATCACCAGCGTGCTGGCGGTCGACGACTTCGACCAGGACAAGCAGGTGTTCATGGCGATGCGCAGCGGCTGGGTCAAGAAGACCGCCCTGAGAAGCTTTGCCCGCCCCTGGAAGCGCGGGCTGCGCGCGGTGACGCTGAGGGACGGCGACGCCCTGGTCGGCTCGGCGCTGATCGAGGACGAGGACGATGTCATGCTGCTGTCCAGCGACGGGCGCACCATGCGTTTCAGGGCCGGTGCGGTGCGCTCCATGGGACGCGCTGCCCGAGGCGTGCGCGGCATCCGTCTCAGGGACGGCCAGCGGCTGGTCGACGTGGTCGTCCCGAAACCCGGTATGCAGCTGCTGACGGTGGCCAGCGACGGGCAGGGCAAGCGCTCGGAGCTGGATGAGTATCCGACCAAGGGCCGCGGCGGCATGGGGATCAGGGGCATTCGCCTGCGCGAGCCGTCCGTGCTGGCACAGGCCGTGCTGGCGAGTGCGGGCGACGAGGTCATGCTCATCACCGACACGGGCCGGCTGGTGCGCACGCCGGTCGAGTCGATCCGCATCATCAGCCGCAACACCCGGGGGGTTCGCATCGCCTCGCTGAAGGACGATGAGCACCTGATCGGTGCGGTGCGCATCGCCGAGGCCGATGTGATCGAGGCCTCGGCCGAGGTCGAGGACGGTGCGGACGCCGCCGCCGCCGAGCCGACCGACCCGGTCGCCTCAGGCGAATCGGACGCCGCCGGCGACCCAGCCGGCCCGGGAGAATCGGACGCCGCCGAAGACGCCGGCGCCGGCGAGAGCGACTGATCCGGTGGGCTGGAATTTCTGTGCAGGCCCCTCCGGAATGCCGCACGAGGTCATGACCGAGGTGCGCGAGCGCCTGATCGACTGGGACGGGCGCGGCATATCGCTGCTCGAGATGAGTCACCGCAGCGAGCCGGTGCGGCAGGTCTTCGCCGAGGCCGAGGCGGATTTGCGGGAGCTGCTCTGCGTCCCCGAGGATTACGCCGTGCTGTTTCTGCAGGGGGGCGCCTCCCTGCAGTTCGCCCAGGTGCCGATGAATCTGGCGGGGCCGGACGATGCCGCCGACTACCTGATTTCGGGAACCTGGTCGAAGAAGGCGGCGCAGGAGGCCAGCAGGGAGTGCCGGGTACAGATTGCCGCCAGCGGAGAGGAGTCGGGTTTTGTCAGCGTCCCCGATGCCTCGACCTGGTCGCTGAGCGCCAGTGCGGCCTACTTCCACTGTGCCCCCAATGAGACCATCTCAGGCGTTGAGCTGCCGGAGCTGCCCCAGGTCTCCGCCCCGCTGGTGGTGGACATGTCCTCGACCATTCTCTCGCGCCCGCTGGACGTGACCCGCTGCGACCTGATCTATGCCGGGGCGCAGAAAAACATCGGCCCCTCGGGGCTGTGCCTGGTGATCGCAAGGCGCGAGCTGATCGAGCGCAGGATGCGCCCGCTGCCGAATATCCTCAGCTACGCCGCCCAGGACGCCGCCGGCTCGATGCTCAACACCCCGCCGGTGTTTCCGGTCTACGTCGCCGGCTGCGTGTTCCGCTGGCTGAAGCGCCAGGGCGGCCTTGAGGCCATGGAAGTCGCCACCCGCGCCCGTGCCGGGATGCTCTACGAGGCCATCGATTCCAGCGATTTCTACGCCAACCCGGTTGCCCCGGAATTTCGCTCGCTGACCAACGTGCCATTCACGCTGGCCGATGCCGGCCTGGATTCGGTCTTTCTGGCCGAGGCCGAGGCCGCCGGTCTGCACTACCTCGAGGGGCACCGATCGGTCGGCGGCATGCGCGCCAGCATGTACAACGCCATGCCGCTGGCCGGGGTCGATGCGCTGGTCGCGTTCATGCACGATTTCGCACAGCGCCATGGCGGATGAATCCCGCTCGCTGGAAGAGCTGCGCGCAGCGATCAACGGCGTTGACCGCGAGATTCTGAAGCTGCTCAACGAGCGCATCGGGCTGGTCAAGCAGGTCGGTGCGATCAAGGGAAAGGGGCCGATCTACCGGCCCGAGCGGGAGGCCCAGCTGCTGCGCGCCCTGATCGAGGAGAACGAGGGTCCCCTGGGCTCGGACCGCATCGAGGCGATCTTTCGCGAGGTGATTTCCAGCTCCTACCAGTACGAGCGCCCGCTCTGCGTGGCGACGCTGGGGCCGCAGGGGACCTACTCGCAGATGGCGCTGCACCGAAAGTTCGGCACCGGCGTCGAGGCGTCGCTGCTGCGCAGCATCGACGAGGTGTTCCGCGCGGTCGACAGCGGAGCCGCCGACTACGGGCTGGTTCCGGTCGAAAACTCGCTGGAGGGGTCGGTGGGGCGAACGCTCGACTGCTTCTGGGGCAGCGCCCTGAATATATGCGGCGAGATCGAGCTGCCCATCCACCACAGCCTGCTGGCCGTCGAGGGCGCCCGGCTGGAGTCGATCGAGCGCGTCTACGGCCACGCCCAGGCGCTCGGCCAGTCGCGCCAGTGGCTCGACGCGCACCTCAGGCGGCCGGAGCGGGTCGCAGTCGACTCCTCGGGCGAGGCCATTGAGCGGGTGGTCTCGGGCGAGGGCTGTTTTGCCGCGGTCGCCGGCGATCTGGCCAAGGAGCTGTCCGGGCTGGCCAGCCTGGCGGACAACATCGAGGACTTTGCCGGCAACACCACGCGCTTTCTGATCATCGGCGATCAGGAAATCCCGCCCAGCGGCGAGGACAAGACCACGGTCTGCGTGCAGCTGCGGGATCAGCCCGGCGAGCTGCTGCGCATGCTTGAGCCGATCCAGCGCTGCGGCGTCGACATGAAGCGCATCGAGAGCCGGCCCCTGCGCCAGGAGTCGTGGAGCTATCTCTTCTTCATCGACCTCATCGGCCACCGGGAGGATCCCGCCCTGATCCAGGTGCTGGACGACATCAGGAAGATGGCGGTGCGCTTCAAGTGGCTCGGCTCCTATCCGAGGCATCTGACATGAGCCTGCTGGAGCGGCTGCACCCCCAGATCTTCGACATCGCCCCCTACCAGCCGGGGCTGCCCGAGGCCGAAGTGCGCAGGCTTCATCAGCTCGACCGGGTCGACAAGCTCGCCAGCAATGAGAACCCGCTCGGCTGCGGGGCTCTGGTGCAGCGGGCGCTCTCGGAGAGCCTCGACAGCGTGCACCGCTATCCGGAGGGCGATGCACCGCTGCTCAAGCGCGCCCTGGCCGAGGCGCTTTCGGTCGAGCCGGAGTGCATCGTGCTCGGCAACGGCTCCAACGAGGTGCTTGAGCTGGCCGCGCAGCTGTGGGTTCACCCGGGGCGCAATGTGGTGGTCTCGGATCACGCCTTCGTCGTCTACCGGCTCGCAGCGCTGGGGCGGGGCGGCGCCGTGCGCAGCATTGCGGCGCGCGATTTTGCCCACGACCTGGAGGCCATGGCCGAGGCCGTCGATGACCAGACCGGGGTGGTGTTCATCGCCAATCCCAACAATCCGACCGGCACCTGCGCCGGGGCCGGGGCCATCTGGGAGCTGCTCAATGCGGTTCCGGACGATGTCCTGGTGGTGCTCGACGAGGCCTACAGCGAATACGCCCGCGCGCTGCGGCCGGACTATCCCGACAGCCTGGAATTGCTGCGCAGCCACCGCAACCTGGTGGTGACCCGCACGTTCTCCAAGATTCACGGCCTGGCGGCGCTGCGCGTCGGCTATGCCCTGTGCGCCCCCGAGCTGGCCGAGGTGTTCAACCGGGTGCGCCAGCCCTTCAACGTCAATCACCTGGCCCAGCTCGCCGCCGCCGCAGCGCTGGCGGATGCCGAGCACCAGGAGCGCAGCCTGCGCTGCAACGCCGAGGGACTGGATCAGCTGTGCGCGGGATTCGGCGCCCTGGGGCTGGAGTGGATCCCGTCGGCCGGCAATTTTGTCACCGTGCATCTGGGGGGGCGCAGCGGCGACATCTACCAGCGGCTGCTGCAGCGGGGGCTGGCGGTGCGCGAACTCGGCGCCGCCTATCAGATGCCCGATCACCTGCGCATCACGGTCGGCGCCGAGGGCCAGAACGCGCGGCTGCTGCGGGCGCTCGAGAGCCTGCTGTGAGCGCTGCGGCTCCCTCCAGCATCGCTGTCATCGGTCTCGGTTTGATTGGCGGCTCGCTGGGGCGGGCTGCGGCCCGGTGCGGCTGCAGCGTGCGCGGCTTCGACCGGAGTCCCGCCGAGGCGGCTTTGCATCACGCGGATTTCCAGCTGTGCGATTCGGTGGCCGAGGCGGTCGAGGGGGTCGATGCGGCAGTGGTGGCGACGCCGGTGCTCGCCATGCGCGAAATCATTCACGAACTGCGCAGCGCAACGGTCGATCTGGCCGAGCCGCCGCTGCTGACCGACACCGCCAGCACCAAGGACGCCGTTGCCGGCTTTGTCGCCGAGGCCTGGGGGACGCCCCCGCCCAACTGGGTCTTCTCGCACCCGCTGGCCGGCTCCGAGCGCAGCGGATTTGCCGCATCCAGCGGCGATCTCTTCAGGAATGCCCCGGTTCTGATCAGCCCCACCGAGACCAGTTCGGATGCGGCCGTCTCGGCCGTCTCAGGCCTCTGGAGCCGGCTGGGCGCCGTGCCGCACATTCTCGACCTGTCCCGGCACGACTCCGTGCTGGCGCTGACCAGCCATCTGCCGCACCTGCTGGCATTCGCCCTGATGCGCGCGGTGCTGCGGGAGGGCGGAGCCGAGATGCTGAACTACTCCGCCGGCGGCTTTCGCGACTTCAGCCGGATCGCCTCCAGCGATGCCGATGTCTGGGCCGACATCGCGGTCTGCAATGCCGGCAACATCAGCAGGATGCTGGGGCGCTACGGGGAGGTGCTGGAGCAGCTGCGCGAGGCCCTCGACGCCGGCGATCGCGAGTCCCTGAGAGCGCTGTTCGCCGAGGCCGCCCGGGCGCGCGACGCCCATTACGACTCGGAGAGTGCGGCGTGAGGTGGCGCGTCGAGCCGTCCCGCAGCATGCGCTGCGACATTCAGGTTCCCGGGGACAAATCGATCTCGCACCGGGCCGTCATGCTGGGCGCGGTTGCCGAGGGCACCTCGCGGATCAGCGGCTTCTCGGATGGCGGGGACAACCAGCGCACCCGCACTGCGCTGGCCGCACTCGGTGCGGACATTCGCTCCGAGTCCCCGGGGCAGCTCAGCATTGATGGGGTCGGCCTGCGCGGCCTGCGGCAGGCCGGGGGCGACCTGGACATGGGCAATTCCGGCACCGCCATGCGGCTGCTGGCGGGGCTGCTCTGCGCCCAGCCCTTTGCCTCCCGCCTGATCGGCGACGCCTCGCTGAGCGCCCGGCCGATGCGCCGGGTGATCGAACCGCTGCAGCGCATGGGGGCGCGCATCAGCGCCCGGGAGGGCGGCACCGCCCCGCTGGAAATCGCCCCGGCCGAGGGCCCGATGAGGGGCGCCCGGCACCGCCTCGAGCAGGTCAGCGCCCAGGTGAAATCGGCGCTGCTGCTGGCCGGCCTCTACGCCGATGATGTCGTCGAGGTCATCGAGTGCGGCGTGACCCGCAACCACACCGAGCTCATGCTGGAGGCGATGGGCGCCCGGATCAGCGGCGCACCGGGAGGGCGCGTTGGGCTGGCTCCCCCGCAGCGGCTGCGGGCGCTGTCGCTCGACATTCCGGGAGACCTCAGCGCTGCGGCCTTTCTGCTGGTGGCCGGCGCCCTGGCGCAGAGGGGTGCGGTGCGGCTGCACGGCGTCGGCGTCAACCCGACCCGCGACGGGGTGCTGCGCATTTTGACGGCGATGGGCGCCGATATCCGCGTTGCCGACGAGCGTCGGCAGGGCGGGGAGCCGCTCGCCGATCTGGAGGTGCATCCCGGCAACCTTAGGGGGATCGCCATCGAGCCGGAATGGGTGCCGCTGGCCATCGACGAGTTTCCGGCGCTGCTGATCGCGGCGGCCTGTGCTGAGGGGGTCACCGAGCTGCGCGGCGCCTCCGAGCTTCGCATCAAGGAAACCGACCGTCTGGAGGCGATGGCGCAGGTTCTGCGCACCCTGGGTGTCGATGTCGAGCCGCTGCCCGACGGCATCATCGTCGAGGGGCTCGGGGCGGACGGGCGATTTTCAGGCGGGCACGTCCGATCGCGCGGGGATCACCGCATCGCCATGGCCGCGGCCATTGCCGCCCTGCGCAGCGACGGGGACATCATCATCGACGACTGCGAGTGCGTCGCCACCTCCTGGCCGGGCTTTGCCGCCGTGCTGAGCCGGGCCGGCGTGTTGATCGAAACATGAAACCGGCGCCGGTCATCGCCATTGACGGACCGGCCGGGGCTGGAAAGGGCTCGCTGGCCTTCGGCCTCAGCCGCGCCCTGGGCGGCTGGAGCGTGCTCGACAGCGGGGTGCTGTACCGCTGTCTCGGATGGGCGGCAATCCGAAGCGGGACGGCTTTCGACAATGCCGAGGGGCTGGCACGGCTGGTCGAGGGCTTTGACAGCCTTGAGTTCCGCCCCGATGCCTCGGATCGCAGGGTGCATACCTGGCTTGGGGAGGCTGACATCAGTGACCAGCTGCGCGTTGAGGAGGTCAGCAGGGCGGCCTCCCAGGTCGCCCGGCACCGCCCCGTGCGCAGTGTGCTGCTGAGGTTTCAGCACAGTCTTCGCCGCCCGCCCGGCCTGATTGCCGACGGGCGCGACATGGGCACCCGGGTGTTTCCAGACGCCCTGCTGAAGGTGTTTCTGACGGCGGATGCCAGGGAGCGCGCCAAGCGCCGCTATATCCAGCTGCACGGAGATTTTGACTTGAATAATCGGGAAGCGCCCGCTATCATTGCCAACCTTCAAAAGGGCATCGCTGAGCGCGATAGACTGGACCGGCAGCGCCAAACAGACCCGCTGTCGCCCGCTCCAGATGCGCTTCAGCTGGACAGTACCGGTCTGAGCGAGCAAGACGTTTTGTCAAAAGTATTGAACTGGGCCGCCGAGTGCGGCCTTAACGTTAAAGGTAGCCGAGGGAGGGTCGAGTCAGCCCATGAGTGAATCATTTCAAGAACAGAACGCCGCAGTGGCGGAGGAACCCCAGCAGGATGCGGCGTATGCCGACGCCGATTTTGAGGATTTGATCGAAAAGAATCTCAATGAAGTCGAGATGAACCCCGGTTCAGTCGTGATGGGGGTGGTTCTCAGCGTTGACAAGGATCACGTGCAGCTGCACGTCGGCCTGAAGTCCGAGGCGCTGGTTCCGATCGCACAGTTCCGCGAGGACTATCCGCAGGGTGAGATAGAGCTGTCCCAGGGCGACAACGTCAAAGTTGTGCTGGAGTGCGTTGACGACGGATCGGGATCGACCCGGGTCTCGCGCGACCAGGCGCGCCGCAACGAGGCGTGGGATGAGATTGAGCGCGCGCACGCCCTGGACAAGCCCATCGAGGGGCGCATCATGGGCGAGATCAAGGGCGGACTCACCGTGTCAATCAAAAGTGTGCGGGCCTTCCTGCCGGGCTCGCTGATCGATGTGCGCCCGCTGCAGGACACCGGAGACCTCTACGGCACGATCCAGGAATTCAAAGTCATCAAGCTCGACCGGCGGCGCAACAACGTAGTGGTCTCGCGCAGGGAGGTGCTCGAGGAGCAGAACTCCTCGGTGCGCGAGGCGCTGCTGGAGAGCCTGCACGAGGGGCAGATCATCAAGGGCGTGGTGAAAAACCTGACCACCTACGGAGCGTTTGTCGACCTCGGCGGCATTGACGGGCTGCTGCACATCACCGACATGTCCTGGAAGCGGGTCAACGACCCCTCCGATGTGGTCACCGTCGGGCAGGAAATTGACGTGCGGGTGCTGCGCTATGAGCGCGAGCGCAGCCGCATCTCGCTGGGGCTCAAGCAGCTCCAGGCCGACCCCTGGGAAGACATCTCAGAGCGCTATCCGGCCGGCACCAGGCTGCCGGCCAAGGTCACCAACGTCACCGACTACGGCTGCTTCGCCGAGATTGAGAACGGCGTTGAGGGGCTGGTGCACGTCTCGGAGATGAGCTGGACGCAGCGCTCGCCCAATCCCGCCCAGCTGGTTCAGTCCGGGCAGGATGTCGAGGTCATGGTGCTCGAGGTCAACCCCGACAACCGGCGCATCTCGCTGGGCATGAAGCAGTGCATGCAAAACCCGTGGGAAGTGTTTGAGAAGAAGCAGAAGGTCGGCGATGAGGTCTCCGGAAAGATTCGCTCGATCACCGACTTCGGAATTTTTGTCGAGCTGGCCGAGGGGATGAACGGCCTGGTGCATCGCGACGACATCTCCTGGGAGCAGTCGGGCAGCGAGGCGGTCAAGAGCTACAGCAGGGATCAGGACATCAAGGCCGTGGTCATCGGCATTGATGTCAAGCGCGAGCGCATCTCCCTGAGCATCCGCGAGCTGGAGGGCAATCCGATGAGGGACTACCTCCAGGCCAATCCCAAGGGAACCGTGGTCACCGGCTCGGTGCTGCGCAGCGGAAACCGTCTGACCCTGCGTCTGGCCCAGTATGTTGAGGGGAGCATCGATTCCTCCCAGATCGTCAGCGAGCCGGGGCAGGAAATGTCCGAGGCCTTTCCCGTCGGCGCCGAGGTTGAGGCCATGGTTCTGGGCACCGACAAGAACAACCGCCGCATCCAGCTCTCCATGCTGGCGCTGTTGGGCGATGCCGAGCGCGAGCAGGCCATGAAGTCTGTCGAGGGCGACGAGCAGGCCGCTTCAACCGTCGGCGAACTCATCCAGCGCGAAATCGACAGCAAGAGCGGTGAAGCAAAGGATTAGCCGACCGCTCACCCGGGCCGGCGTGGTTGACAGCGTCGCCACCAGGACGGGCGATCTTCCCCTGACCAAAAAGCAGACTCAGCAGGCGCTGCTGCACATCTTTGACTGCATTGCCCAGGCGCTGTGCGACGGCAAGCGCGTCGAGCTGCGCGGTTTCGGAGTGTTCAGCCCCAAGATTTACGGCCCTCGCCGCGGAATCAATCCCAACAGTGGCGAACCCATACTGCTGTCGCACACCTACACCGTCCGATTCAAGGCGGCGAAGGAATTGCACCAGCGCATCAATCGCGATTTCAAGCGGCGCCGCAATATTGGCGGGCAGGCCGATTAGCGGTGCGCCCTGCGGTCGCTAAAATGCCCCAGGCTGCGCACCGGGCGGGTGATGCGTTTTATCAATAGCCTGATCAATATCCTCGTCGGCCTGGCCACAGTGGCCATCGTCTTCGTTCTGGTCTCAAACAATTCCGACAGGGTGGCGCTCGATCTGCTGTTTTGGCGGGGACAGCCCACGCTCGGGGCGGTGCTGGTGATGGCATTTGTTGTCGGCGTCGTGCTGGGGCTGTTCGTCAACATGCTGAGGCGCAAGTGATGCGGGACGGGGCGGTGCGGACAGCCTTTTCCGAACACATTGACATCTGGTGCATCCGCGTGCTGTCGGTTCTCGAAGAGCTGGATCTGCCGGCGATTTTTATATCTGCGGGCGACACGTCCCTGTATCCGCGTGACGATGCCGAGATTCCCTACCGATGCTTTCCGCACTTCGCCCCCTGGGTTCCGGGCGCCGACATCAACACCGCCGGGGCGGTGGTCAGCATTGATATTCACGGCGAGATCAGCCTGCACGTCCCGAGGCGGGAGAGCTACTGGGCGGCTCCCCAGGATCTCGAGCATCTGCGGGATCTGCCCGACAGGATCCGGGTCGAATGGCACGATTCCGAATGGAGGGGGCATGCGGAGGCTCCCCCGGGGTCGGTTTGGCTGGGCCCTGAGCGCGAAACTCACCCCGCTCTGGCGGCGGGGCTGGCGGTCAATCCGGTCGAGGTTCTGCGCAGGCTGGATTACCACCGCGCCCGCAAAACCGATTATGAAATCGGCTGCATAGCCGAGGCGCAGGTGAGCGCCGCCGAGGGGCATCGGCGCGTGCGCGAGGCCTTCATGGCCGGAGGGGCGAGCACCCGCGAGCTCTACTGCACCTGGCTGTCGGGCAGCGGCCAGTCCGGACTGCAGGAGCCCTACGGAGCGATTGTCGCGGCGGGCCCGGATGCCGGGGTGCTCCACTTTCAGATCTACCGGGACAGGGCGCTGAGAGCGCCGGAGGTGCTGCTGATTGACGCCGGAACCAGTGCGCGCGGCTATGCATCGGATGTCACGCGCACCCACGTTCTGGGGGAGGCGGACGGCTTCGCTGAACTGGTTGAATGCGTCGATCGGGTTCAGCAGGAGCTGGTATCGCTCTGCCGTCCCGGCTTGGAGTTTCTCGAGCTGCACGAAGCGTCGCACCTGGCGCTGGCCGGGGCGGTGGCGGAGTGCGGCCTGGGAACGGCCAGTCCCGAGGCTCTGGTCGAGGGCGGCGTGATGCAGGCGCTGATGCCGCACGGCATCGGCCACGCCCTCGGCATTCAGGTTCACGATGTCGGGGCCAGGCAGCGCCGCCCCGGGGATGCACCGTCCGATCCGCATCCGCTCTATCCCCATCTGCGCGCGGACTGCAGACTTGAGGAGGGGCTCGTGCACACGGTTGAACCCGGGATCTACTTCATTCCGTCGCTGCTGCACCAGGTGCGAAGCTCAAAGGCGAAGGACTGCCTGGACTGGGGCCGAGTCGAGCGGTGGGAGCGTTTCGGGGGCGTGCGCATTGAGGACAACGTTGTTCCGGCCGAGCACCCCCGCAATCTGACGCGGGAGCAGCTGCCCTGACAAAAACCGCCGGCTGTGCAGTAAAATGCGGCGCTCTCCCGGGCGATGTGCATTAAATGTTCATGCAACTTTTCGGGCTTTCCCTCTTAACTTTAGGTGTCGGCGTGGCGGCGGCCATCGTGATCGTGGTTCTGCTGTCCCGCTGGCTGAAGCTGACTTCCGTGGTGCCGCTGATCGCGGCTTTTTATTTGGCTCCGGTGATGCTGCCGACCGGCGTCGAGGCCTCGCTGCGGGAGAGCTGGCGCGATCATCCGATTCTCGGCTTTCTGTTTCCGGCGCCGCCGCTGCCCGAGCAGCGCGAGTTCATGTTTGACGGCCTGATCCCGGCCGAGGGCTGGCAGGTCGGAATGATGGTCACGGATTTCAAGGGTCTGCGCTTCATGGAGCTGACCAGCACCAAGGATCTGCTGGTGACCAACGCCAGCAAGGGCGAGCTCATGGTGTTCAAGCGCCGCGCCGACGGCGGGGTCGAGCAGGAGCCCCAGGTGCTGATCACCCAGCTCGACCGGCCCCAGGGCATTGCGGTTCGGGGTGATTGGATCTACCTCGCCGAGGCCGGGCGCATTGCCCGGGTCAAGTACCGCGCCACCAATCAGGCGCTCACCAGCGGCTATGAAATTGTCGTCGACAACCTCCCGAAGGAGGGCTACCACGCGCGCAAGACCATTGATTTCGGACCGGACGGGGCGCTTTATGTCAGCATCGGATCGTCCTGCAACGTCTGCATCGAGGAAGACTCGCGCAGTGCGACCATCATGCGCTACGAGCTCAACGGGGACGGCTCGGCCGTCGTCAATGAGGAGGTCTTCGCCTCGGGGCTGCGCTACAGCGTCGGGTTTGACTGGAACAGCGCCGGTGAGATGTATGCCACCGACAACGGTCGTGACCTTCTCGGGGATGACTATCCGCCGGATGAATACAACCGAATCGTGCGGGGCGGGTTTTACGGCTGGCCCTTTGTCAACGGCGATGGCGCACCGGATCCGGACTTTGGCGATATGAGTCCTCCGGCAGAGGTGCGCAACCCCGAGCATCCCTTCCGGGCGCACGTCGCCGCCCTCGGCATGGAGTTTCTCAACAGCAGCGAGGTTGACGGCTATCAGAATTCGGCGGTGGTGGCGCTGCACGGCTCCTGGAATCGCTCCAGCTACGACGGCTATCAGGTGGTTTCGCTGCATCCGAAAGGCGGCGGCGGCTTTGAGGAGCGGGTGCTGCTTGACGGCTTTCTCAATGCCCAGGGGCAGCGGCTCGGCAGGCCCGTCGACGTGATCGAAGACGATGAGGGGATCATCTACATCAGCGACGACTACTCGGGGTCGCTGTTTCGCATGGCGCCCGGCAACGGCGAAGTCGTTGACATGCGCGTCGCCCGCATCGTGGTCGAAGAGGTCGAGATCACTGAAAGGGCCCGCATCGAGCTGACCCCGGCGCAGCTGGCGGCCATGAAGCGCGCCCGCGGCAAGAAACTCTATGACCGCTACTGCCTGCGCTGCCACGATGACAAGCCCGATCTGATCCCGCTCTACAACCTTGAGACGCGCTACGACCAGTATTCGCTGATGGAGTACATCCTGGATCCGCCCCCGGCCATGCCGGTCATAGAGGCCGTCGACACCAGGGGGGTGGATGCCATCAGTGCCTATCTTTTGGCCAAGGACTTGGTAGAGTCAGAGAAAGAAGAGTAGGGTGGCCAAACCGGCCGAAAAATTTGAGGATGTTCTGGCGCAGCTGGAAGCCCTGATTGAGCGGATGGAATCTGACGACATAGACATTGAAGACGCACTGAAGGCCTATGAAAATGGCGGCAGACTGTTTCAAAAGGCGCACGACCAGTTGGAAAAGATGGAGCAGCAGGTACACCAGCTCAACGAGAAGATGCAGAGGGTTCCTCTGAAAGATGTCGACGCCGACGAGGCGTGAACCCAAGACAATTTCTGCCACAGATTGAAGCTCGGCTCAAATCCATTCTGGCCGAAGAGACCCAGGGCTCTCCGCTGTCGGAGGCCATGTGCTATTCCGTTCTCGGCGGCGGCAAGCGGGTGCGCGCCCGACTGGTCTGGGCTGCCGGGGCGCTCGGCGAGCCGCACTGCGAGCATGATCTGGCGGCGGCGGCGTGTGCGGTTGAGCTGGCGCATGCCTACTCGCTGGTACACGACGACCTGCCGGCCATGGACGACGACGATGAGCGGCGGGGCCAGCCGGCCTGCCACGTGCGCTTCGGCGAGGCGACCGCGATTCTGACCGGCAATGCCCTGCAGGTTCTGGCATTCACGCAATTGACCGGCATGACGGAGCCCGCCCTGGCGATGCGCGCGGTGCGGCTGCTGGGCGAGGCCATCGGTTCGGGGGGCATGGCCGCCGGACAGCAATTCGATCTGCACAGCGACCCCGGGCTGCTGGATGCGGCTGAAATCGAGCGGATCTGCTGGCTCAAGACCGGAGAGCTGATACGGGCATCGCTGCTGCTGGGCGGTCTTGCCGGCCGCTGCGACCCCGCCGCACTGGAAATTTTGGAGCGCTTTTCCCGTCCCTACGGACTGGAATATCAGATCGTCGACGATCTCCAGGATTCCCAGACCGATCAGACCGCCCCGAACTACGCCAGCGTCGTTGGTGCGGAGGCCGCGCGCAGACGCATTGGGGTGCTGCACGCCGAGGCTGCATCCACCCTGGATGAGCTGCCCGCCTCCGGAGATGCCCTGCGCACCATCCTCGCTGAACTGCCGGTGAGCGGCTGATGCAAATCTTTGAAGACATTCCGACCGAGCGGCCCGCAACCGAGCTTCTGGACGCCATCCGGGAACCGGCAGATCTGCGCGCGCTGCCGAGCCGGCAGCTGGCCCCGCTGGCCGATGAATTGCGCGAATTTCTGCTCTGGAGTCTGGGGCGCACGGGCGGGCACTTTGGCGCCGGACTCGGGGTGATCGAGCTGACCCTGGTGCTGCACTACATCTACAACACCCCGGACGATGCGCTGGTCTGGGATGTCGGGCACCAGTCCTATCCCCACAAGATCCTGACCGGCCGGCGGGAGGCGATGCAAACCCTGCGCCAGCAGGACGGTCTGGCGGGCTTTCCCAAGCGCGCGGAAAGTCTTCACGACGCCTTCGGAACCGGACATTCCAGCACCTCGATCAGCGCGGCCCTGGGCATGGGGCTGATCCGTCCGGAGACCCGCCCCGTTGCGGTGATTGGGGACGGGGCGCTGACCGCGGGAATGGCTTACGAGGCGCTGTGCCACGCCGGGGCGCTGCCGGTCAACCTGATGGTGGTGCTGAATGACAACCGCATGTCGATCTCGCGCAACATCGGCGCCATGTCCAACTATCTCTCCCGGCTCTGGGCGCATCCGATCTACACCGGAGCACGGCGCACCAGCATGCGCCTGCTGTCGCGCTTTCCGCGGCTGATGCGCTTCTTCCAGCGAACCGAAACCCAGGTCAAGGGAATGATGGTGCCCAACACGCTGTTCGAGGAGCTGGGGTTCAAGTACATCGGTCCGGTCGACGGGCACAACATCAAGCTGATGCTCAGCATCCTCGGTCATCTGCGCCGGGATGAGGGCCCGCACCTGTTCCACGTGGTGACGCGCAAGGGCGCCGGCTACCGCCCGGCCGAGGACGATCCGATTCGGTTCCACGCCATCGCCAAGACCGTCCCCAAGCAGCGCCGGCAGCCCCGGGAACCCGCGCGCCGCTACCAGGATGTGTTCGGCGACTGGCTGTGCGCGCGCGCCGAGTGCGACGAGCGCATCCATGCGATCACCCCCGCCATGACCGAGGGGTCGGGGCTGGTCGGCTATCGCGAGCGATTTCCGGAGCGCTTCCACGATGTCGCCATCGCCGAGCAGCACGCCCTGACGCTGGCGGCGGGCATGGCCTGCGGCGGAGCGCGTCCGGTGGTCGCGATTTACTCGACTTTTCTGCAGCGCGCCTACGACCAGCTGATTCACGACATCGCCCTGCAGGATCTCAGCGTGCTGCTGGCGCTCGACCGCGCCGGGCTGGTCGGCGAGGACGGGCCGACCCACAACGGCGCCTTTGACCTGTCCTACCTGCGCTGCATCCCGAACATCGCCGTGGCGACGCCCTCCAGTGCGGCCGAGCTTGAGAGACTGCTCGATGTCTGCCTGGACTGGCCGCACCCCGCGGCGGTTCGCTACCCCCGGGGGGCTGTCGACCCCGACCTTGAGAATGCGGAGGCCGAGCCCGACCAGCCCGCCGAGGTGGGCAGGGCGCGCTGCGTTCACAGGGGGTCTGAGAATTGGGCGCTGCTGGGTTTCGGGACGCTGCTGCACGCCGGGCTCCCGGCCGTGCGCGCACTGGGGGGAAGCGCCTATGACATGCGCTTTGTCGCCCCGCTGGACGCCCGGCTCATCGAACGGCTGGGGCGCTCGGGTGCTCCGCTGGTCACGCTGGAGGAGAACACCCTGGCCGGCGGGGCGGGCAGCGCCGTCGTCGAACACCTGGGTGCGCGCGGGTTTTCCAATCCGGTGCTGCGCCTGGGCATTCCGGAGCGCTTCATCGACCACGCCTCCCAGGGCGGGATGCGCGCGGCATGCGGCCTGGACGCCCCGTCGATCGAGCGCGCCATCGGCGAGTGGCTGGTGCGGTGCGGCAGCTGAACTTCGGGTGCGGCGGTCGGGTGCGGCGGTGTTGTGCTAAACTTTTTGGCAGTTCGTTCGACCCCACACAGGCGCGACTGCCGCGGTTCACTCCCTGTGATGCAAGCAGCCGCACTGGGTTGACCGACACCGGTGATCAATCCCGAGCGCCGGATGAGAACAGATAGGTTTGTCACGGTCTTATGGACGTGCGGTTCCACTTATATGCAACAGCCCTCGGCGGCGGCTCCCGGTAAGGGAGCTGCGAGTCGTCCGTTTGCTGTTCCAACTTGTAGCGGCGCATCAAAAAAAACAAAGTGCAACCTGTCGTAGACAGAGCAGGACATAGCCATGCCCGGAAAGCAGATTCTTTTTAACGTCATCAACCCGAAGCAGTACCGCGTTGCGGTGCTTGAGGAGAGCTCAAAGCGCAAGCCCAAGATCGCCGAGCTCGAGCTGATCTCGCCCTACGACGGCGAGGTCAAGGGTCAAATATTCAAAGGGCGCATCACCCGGGTGGTGTCCTCCCTGGAGGCGGCCTTTGTCGACATCGGCCTGGATCGGGACGGGTTTCTGTCATTTTCCGAGGTGCCTCAGGACGCCCGCGATGAGCTCGCCGACGGGATGGAGCTCCTGGTCATGGTCAAAAAGGACACCGCTGAGAACAAGGGTGTCGAGCTGACCCTGCAGCTGGAATTTCAGAGCGACTTTTTCGTGCTTGAAAAAAGCCGGGACGGCGTTCAGCAGCGCATCAGCCAGCATCTGCAGGCATCGCTCGACGCCGGCGAGCTGGAGAAGATCAGCGAGCTGATGCAGGGGCAGTCGCTGCCGGCGGGGTACTCGCTGATTCTGCGCACGGCCGGTGCCGGGCAGCCCCTGGATGAGCTGCAGGAAGACATCGATGCGCTGCTGCGTGTGTGTAACGAGTGCGAGGCCAAATTGGGGGATGCCGGCGTGCCCGTCGCCAGCTCGGTCTACGAGGGCGACAGCACGCTGCGGGAGATCATTCGCCGCTACGCCCCATCGGCCGAGGAGATCCTCGTCGACGATGAGGAGTTTTACTACGAGGTGCGCGCCCTGGTGCGCCGGCTGGTTCCCTGGGCCGAGGGGCGCCTGAGCCTGCACGATGTCGGGCGCCACGGCAATCTGTTTGTCAAGCGCAACATCGAGTCCCAGGCGGGCGGGGTTTTCGAGCGCCGCGTCGAGATGCTGCAGGGCGGCTCGGTGGTGTTTGATCAGACCGAGGCGCTGGTCGCCATCGACGTCAACTCGGGGCTGTCCAAGCGCTCCGGCGCCAGCCCGGAAAAGGCCGCGCTGAACTGCAACCTGCGCGCGGTGGAATTGATCTGCAGCCAGCTGAGCCTGCGCGACATCGGCGGTCTGGTCGTCATCGACTTCATCGACATGGAGGCCGAGGGGCGCAGCGCGGTCGAGGCGGCCATGAAGAAGGCCCTCAATCTGAAGGTGTCCGAACCCGGATCGGAGCGCCTGTTCGGCTCCGACGTCCATACCAGCGGCCGGATTGATCCGATACTCGGCCTCTACAGTCTGGCGCGCCGTCGCAGCCGCAAGCCCCTGATCGAGCGCTTCAGCTCGCAGTGCCGCAGCTGCACCGGCACGGGGTGGACGCCCCGCAGCGAAATTCAGGCACAGCGCCTCGTCAACAAGATCGCCCAGTGCGCCGGCAGCTACCACGCCAACGGCGAGCCGGGCGATCAGTTTTATGTCGAGGTGCGCACCTCGTGCGCCATTGCCCGCCTGATTGCCGAGCAGTTCGCCGCATCCATACAGAATTTTGAGAGCAGCTACCACCGGCCCATCGTCATCCGGGGCGAGCTGAATCGCCCCGATGCCGATGTTTCGGTCGAGCTGGTCAAGGTTGAAGCCGGCGAGGCGGAGCCGATCACCGAGGTCACATACCAGAGCGAGACCGCTCCGGATCTCCAGTCCATTGCACTGCGCGGCGCCGAATTGCGCAGCATTGCCGAGGCCGCCCGTCCGCAGGTCGGCCTGCTGACGCGCCTGCTTCGGGCGCTTGAGCGCCGGCTGGGCATGCGCAAGGTGCCGGACAGGCTTCCCTCCGGGGGGCGCCGCAGTCAGGGGCGGGGCGGAGGCGAGCGCAGAGACAGGGACAGAGACAGAGACAGGGATGGCGGCAAGCGCAAGCGCACCGGCAAGCAGGAGCAGAGAAAGGGGCGCGCGAAACGGGATGAGCAGGGACGCCGCGAGAAGCCCGCCCCCCGCTCCAAATCCAAATCATCAGGCGGCCAGGCCGAGCCTGCCGAGTCCAAGGGCGGCGAGTCGTCCAAGCCCAAGTCGGATCTGGCCCGGCGCTTTCCCCCGGACAGCGAGGTCGAGGCAGTGGTTCAGTCGGAGCAAACCGCCTCCCCGGTGCTGCGCGTCGAGTTGGAGGGCGGTGCACAGGGCGTGATTTCAGGGGCGCACATCCTCTGGGGGGTCGGCCGTGCCGAGCTGACCTGTCCCCTGCTGCCGCCGGGCGAAAAAATTCAGGGGCGCGTGCTGTCGGTTGACGACGAGCGCGGCGAAGTCCGCCTGCAGCGCCTCAGCCTGCACCCCCAGACCGGGGAGGAATTTCTCCGCGAGCACGCGATCGGCGCCCGATTAAGCGGGGTGGTCCGCTCAATCCATCCCGAACAGGGCATCTGCGTTGAGCTCGCCCCCGGCATCGGCGGCATCGTGGAGCCGGAGAACCTCGACTGGCAGGCCGATCCGGCACAGGCGCTGGTGCGGCACGCCATCGGCGACACCGTCGAGGTGCTGCTGCTCAGGCAGCACCGCACCCGCAGGGCGATTCAGCTGGAGGGGCGCAACCGTCATCTCAGTCGCATTTATCTCAGCATCAAGCACGCACAGAGCAATGCCGTCGAGGACTTCCTCGCCGCTCATCCGGCGGGTTCGCAGGTGAGCGGCCGGGCGATATGCGTCAACTCCGGCAACGTCGTGGTGCAGCTGGCCGACTCCGTCGACGGGGTTTTTGACCGCGGCGGGCGGGAGCGGGGCGACGTGTCCCTCGGCGATGAGGTCCGCGTTGAACTCACCGATTCCGATGCCTGCAGGGTTCGGGGCAAGCTGTTGTCGGACGCCGATGCGGACTCGGACTCGGATGCGGCAGAAGCTCAGCCGGAAAACCCCCGGGCCGAGACGCGGGACGCAGGGAGGACATCCGATGCCGATGCCGATGCCGATGCCGACACCGATGCCGACACCGACGCCGATCCCGAACCGGCACGCCGGCGGGATGAGCGGGGGGCGGACAATGAGGACGCAGCCGCACCCCAGCCGCAGGCGAAGAATTCCCCCGCCGCGGCACAGCCGGCAGAGCTGGTCGAGCGCATCCGGCCTGAAAACATCCCGAGCGAGGTGATACACGTTTCAGCGGACGGGGAGCCGGTCAAATCAGGGCGGGCAGTGGAGGCTGAACCGGCCAAACCGGAGGCGGTTGACCCGGCCGAGGAACAGCCCCGGAAAAACGCCGCCAAAACCTCATCCGAGGCTTCCAAAGAGGCTTTTGCCGATGCTCCGGTGCGAGCGAGCAACGATCCGCGCAATCGCTCGGGCAAGCAGTCCGGCTAGGGAATTTCATCGTTTTGAGGGTGGATGTTGTAAAATCGATTTTGCCCGGCCCGGCTCAGGGATGAAAAGAATGGCAGGAACATCATCCTACCTGGTGCCAATGGTCATAGAGCAGGGTGCACACGGCAGCGAGCGTGCTTTTGACATCTATTCCAGGCTGCTGCGGGAGCGTATCGTTTTTCTCTGCGGACCGGTTGACGACCAGGTCGCCAACCTGCTGGTGGCACAGCTGGTGTTTCTCGAGTCCGAGGGCGAGGGCGACATTTTTCTCTACATCAATTCACCCGGCGGATCGGTCTCTGCGGGGCTGGCGATCTACGACACGATGCAATTTATCAAGCCCGACATCAGCACGCTGTGCGTCGGCCAGGCCGCCAGCATGGGGGCGCTTCTGCTGGCCTCGGGAGCCCCGAAAAAGCGTTTCTGCCTGCCGAATTCGCGGGTGATGATCCACCAGCCCATGGGCGGGGTGCAGGGGCAGGCCAGCGACATTGAGATCCACACCCAGGAAATCCTGAAAATGCGCCAGCGCATCAATGAAATCCTCTCCAAGCACACGCGCAAGAGCATCAAGCGCATCGCCCAGGACACCGAGCGCGATCACTTCATGGGCGCCGAGGACGCCGTTCAATACGGCCTGGTCGATTCGGTCTACCGAAGTCGCGGCGACTTGGAGTCGGTCGCCGGAAAGTCGAATGCCTAAGAACTTCACCGGCGAGTCGGGCGATGTGCGCTGCTCTTTCTGCAACAAGGGCCAGATGGAGGACAACATCAAGAAAATGTTCAAGGCTCAGGCGGTCGGCTCCGAGGATGCCGTGTCGATATGCGATGAGTGCGTGGTGATGTGCCATGAGATGCTGCAGCGCGCCGAGCGCAATGAGGCCGAGCGCCAGCAGCAGCAGCACGCCCGTCGCAGGCCGCTGCCCAAACCCCAGGAGCTTCACGCCGAATTGGATCGCCATGTCATCGGCCAGGACCAGAGCAAAAAGGTTCTGTCGGTGGCGATCTACAACCACTACAAGCGGGTCTTCAAGGCCTCCGAGATGCCGGTTTCGGTCAGCAAGAGCAATATCCTGCTGCTCGGCCCGACCGGCAGCGGCAAGACGCTGCTGGCCCAGACCATCGCCCGCATTCTGGACGTCCCGATGGCCGTGGCCGACGCCACCACGCTGACCGAGGCCGGCTACGTCGGCGAGGACGTCGAATCGATCATCCACCGTCTATTGATGAAGTGCGACTACGACGTCAGCCGGGCCGAGTGCGGAATCATCTACGTCGACGAGGTCGACAAAATCACCCGCAAGGGTGCGCACGTCTCAATCACGCGCGACGTCTCCGGCGAGGGGGTGCAGCAGGCCCTGCTGAAGCTGGTCGAGGGCACCTACGCCATGGTGCCGCCCGAGGGCGGGCGCAAGCACCCGGGGCAGGAACTGATCCCCGTCAACACCAGCAACATCCTGTTCATCTTCGGCGGGGCCTTCGTCGGCCTGGAGCGCATCATTGCCGACCGGGTCGGGCTGCGCAGCGGAATGGGCTTTCAGGCCGACATCCGCGACGCCTCGGAAAACCCCGAGACCCGCGATCTGCTGCGCCAGCTGGAGCCCGGCGATCTGGTGCGCTACGGACTGATACCCGAATTTGTCGGTCGTCTGCCGGTGCTGGGGACGCTCGAGGAGCTGACCGAATCGGATCTGGTTCAGATCCTGACCAAGCCGCAGGAATCGCTGGTGCGCCAGTTCCAGGAGCTGTTCCGCATGGACGGCGCCGAGCTGCATTTCACGCGCGGGGCGCTGCGCGAGCTGGCGCGGCAGGCCATCCGGCTGAATACCGGAGCGCGCGGCCTGCGCCAGGCGGTCGAGTCGCATCTGCTGGAACCGATGTACCGGTTGCCGTCCGAAACCGGCGTGACCCGGGTCCTGTTCAACGCCGAGAGCATCCGCAACCACGCCCCGCCGGTGTTTGTTCGAGCTGCATCGGAGGCAGCTTAACTTTTGAGTTCCCCCCAACCTCCCAGCATGCCGGAACAGTTGCCGATCCTGGCGCTGCGCGAGGACTTCTTTTTTCCCGGCGTGATGGCCTCGCTGCAGGTGGGCCGGCCGCGCTCGGTGGCGGCGATTCACACGGCGCTGGAGCGCTACGGCGGCCTGATGCTGCTGCTGACCCAGCGTTATGCCGAGAGCGAGGATCCCCTGGAGGACGATCTTTTCCCCTGCGGAGTGGTCTGCAAGGTGCTGAATTGGGAATTCGACTCGGATGCGGCGGCGGGAACCCCCGGCATCGTCTCCATTGAGTGCATGGGGCAGGCCCGGCTGGAGGCTCTGGAGAGTCAGGCCGATCATCTCATCGGGCGGATCGGCTATCCCGAGCGGGTGGCGCTGGACGAGTCGCGCAACAACGAATACCTGGCCAAGCTGAAAAAGCTTTTTCAGAAGCTGGCCAGAGATGATGAGGGCGAGGCCTTCTGGCAGGAAAACAACGCGCTCAAAAGCATCGATGATGCGGTTCACTGCGCCCACCGCATCGCCAGCCACCTGACGATCAGTCTGGAGATGAAGCACGAACTGCTCGAAGAGGTCGACGAGGGGATCCGAATCGAGCGGGTGCTGGCGCTGCTGCGGGGGCAGAAGAAGCTCGACAAGCTTTCGCAGAGGCTGGACTCAAAAATGCGCAAGGAGATTGAGGACAGCCAGAGGATCAACTACCTCAACGAAAAAATCCGCGTGATGCAGCAGGAGCTGGACCAGCTCAACGGCAATCCCGACGGCGAGAGCGAGCTGGAGAGGCGCGTTCGCGAGGCCGAACTGCCCGACCCCGTCCGGCAGAAGGTGGACGAGGAGCACCGGCGCTTCAAGCTCATGCACCCGATGTCGGGCGAGTATTCGGTGTCGCGAAACTACCTTGAGTGCGTGCTCGGCATGCCCTGGACCGAGCGCTCCAAGCTCAAGCGCTCGATCTCCCGCGCGGCACAGGTGCTGGATGCGGACCACTACGGTCTTGAGGAAGTCAAGGAGCGCATCCTTGATTACCTGGCGGTGCAGCAGCGCGTCCGGCATCTGCGCGGGCCGGTGATGTGCCTGGTCGGGCCGCCCGGGGTCGGCAAGACCTCGCTGGCCGAGTCGATCGCCCGGGCGACCGGTCGCAAATATGTCCGCATCGCCCTGGGCGGAATCGTCGATGAGTCCGAGATTCGCGGCCACCGCCGCACCTACATCGGCTCCATGCCGGGCAAGCTGATGCAGCGCATGGCGCGGGCCGGGACGCGCAACCCGCTGTTCCTGCTCGACGAGGTCGACAAGATCGGCAAGAGCGCCAACCACGGCGATCCGGCGGCGGCGCTGCTGGAGGTGCTGGACCCCGAGCAGAATCACTGCTTCGGCGACCACTACCTCGAGATCGACTTTGACCTCTCCGAGGTCATGTTCCTGTGCACCGCCAACACCACCAACATCCCCGAGCCGCTGCTCGACCGCATGGAGGTGATCAAACTGCCCGGATATCTCGAGGACGAGAAGTTCAACATCGGCCGCAGCTACCTGCTGCCCCGCCAGATGGAGCGCAACGGTGTCCGCGAGGGCGAGCTGGAGCTCTCCGATGAAGCCCTGCTCGGCATCTTGCGGGGCTATACCCACGAGCCCGGCGTGCGCGAGCTCGACCGCCAGCTGGCCAAGCTGTGCCGCAAGGTGGTGCGCAGGCACACCATGCTCGAGAGCGAGGCGGACGCCGAGAAGAAAACCAAGAGGCAATCCGGTGCAGCCCTGCAGGGCGGGGCGGCGACCCAAAAAACGCGCTCCCGGAGAAAACCCAAGCTCAGCGCCCGCATCGCCCCCGAGGATCTGAAGGAGTATCTCGGCAGCGTCCGCTACTCCGAGAAGAAAACCAACAAGGCCGACCGCGTCGGCCGCGTCAAGGGACTCGCCTGGACTGCCTCCGGCTACGGGGTGGTGTTTGACATCGAGGTCGAAATCTTCCCGGGCAAGGGCGGACGGGTCGAGGCCACCGGCCAGTTCGGCCCCTCGATGAAGGATGCCGTCAAGGTCGCCGAGGTGTTTCTGCACACGCGCGCCGAGCGCCTCGGCATCAGCCAGGACTTTTTTGCCAAGCACGAGATCCACGTGACGGTGTCCGAGTTTGAGACGCCGGTGGACGGCCCGAGCGCCAACATCGCGCTGGTGCTGGCGCTGATCTCTGCGGTCACCGGCATTCCCGTGCGCGGCGATGTCGCGATGACCGGCGCCTCCAATTTTTCCGGCGATCTGCGCAAAATCGGCGGGGTTCGGGAGAAGCTGCTGGCTGCCGTGCAGGGCGAGGTGCCGGTCGTCATCATTCCGGAGGAGAATGAACCCGACCTGGACGAAGTCCCCGACGCCATCAAGGACAAGCTTGACATCCGCATTCGCAGCAGCCTTGAGCAGGTGTTTGAGGATGTCCTGGTGCGCTCGCCGTGGGTCGGCAGGAACCGGTCAAAGGGCTCGGACGAGCGTCCCGACAAAACCCGCAAGCGCACCTCCGGCAAATCGCTGGAGCACCAGGAACCCAGTCGACTGGACGCTCAGACCTGAGCTTCATCGCCGCAGCAGAGCACTGAAATGGAATGAATAGGAGCGGCAAATACAAAACATCAATCAAACCGGCGCTGATTCTGGCTGGGCTGGCGCTGCTGCTGGGTTCGCTGCAGGCGGCGGGGCAGCCTACCGAGGTATCCGTCTACAAAAAAGGCAGCATCGTGCCAGGCGGTATCCACACAGGCGACATCAGATTTAACACCAGACTTAAGGAGCGTCCGGCGGGAAATGTTTTTGTCACGATGAGCAGTCGCGATGCCGTGGACACAACTATCTCGCCAAACCAACTCGTTTTCACCACGGACAACTGGAGCACTTTCCAGACGATAACCGTTACGGTGGGCCCGAATGCCGGTGGTTCGTGCAGCAACTGTGAGGAGATGTTCAATTTTCGCAGGGTGGCTGTGTTCCCGGGAAACCCCAAACCGGAGGTGTCTGACTATAAGGTCTGGGTCAGGGATGTTGATGCTGCGGCATCGCTGATTTTGTCGAAAACCGAGATGAATCTTCCAGAGCTCGGCGGCGGGGAGTTCAAAGTTAGGCTCCGAGCGCGTCCGAGCACCAGTGTCACGGTCACTGTCTCCAGCGCCGACTCCCTGCTCACCAGCGTTTCGCCCAGCTCGCTGACCTTTACCCGCGATAACTGGGATGATGAGCAGACTGTCAGCATCAGGACGGGTGAGGCGCCCGGCACCGGGGACGTCAATGCCACGGTCAGCCTGTCGGCCGGCGGCGGCAACTACAACAACGTTCAGAGCAGCGTCTCGATCACCGTCGACGGAAACAGCCAGGCTGGTCTGACGCTGTCAGCCAGCTCCCTGCAGGTTCGCGAGGGCGGCGATGCCACGTTTACGGTCAGGCTGGCTGCACAGCCGCGCGATGCCGTGCTGGTCGAGCTGGATCGGTCGGATCCCAATGCGGTCAGGCTCTCGACCGAGGCGCTGAATTTCTTCGTGAACACCCCGCCGGCGGGGTCGAATTTTGGCACCCGGTGGGATGTCGCCCAGACCGTCACCGTCACGGGCCTGGGGGATGGCGATTCCGACGATGAAACCCTGACGATCAATCTGAGCGCCAGGGGCTTGGGCAGCGGCTATGGAGGCGTGTCGGGCGTGATCAGCGTGACGGTTTTGGACCGGGATCGAGACCAATTCGTCACGTCGACGCAGTCGCTGCAGGTGCAGGAGGGCTCCAGTCGAATCTTTACGGTGCGGATGCAGAGCCAGCCGAGCGCCAGCCGCTCGATCAGCGTCCAGAGCGCCGATACCGGTGCAGTCACCGCGATCCCGGCCACGCTGAATTTCACCACGGCGAACTGGAACCAGCCGCAGCCTGTGACCGTCCATGGAATCCAGGACAGCGACGCTGTCAATGAGCGGGTCGACGTCAACCTGGCGGTCGTGGGGGGCGGACACACGGCGAGCGTGTCGGTCTCGGTGACCGACGATGATGCTCCGAGTCTGAGCATTTCACCGACCTCGCTGACGCTGACCGAGGGCGAGCGGGGCAGCTTCAGCCTGAGTCTGGACTCGCAGCCGACGCAGAGCGTCTCGGTGGCTCTGACGCAGCCGTCCAATACCGATGTCAAGATCCTCGGCAGCACCGAGCTGACCTTCACCACCGCCAACTGGAATCGGGGTCAGTCCGTGAGCGTGGTGACCGAGGAGGACGTCGACATCGAGGACGAGAGCGTTTCGATCGGCTTTACCGCCTCCGGCGGCGACTATGAGGGCGTCACCGGCAGCATTGCTGTGACGGTGACCGACGATGACAGGATCGAGATGATCGTGTCGCCTGGGACGCTGAGCCTGGACGAGGGGGAGAGCGACGATTTCACGGTGCGGCTGCAGAGTGCGCCGAATGGAGACATCCAGGTGATCGTCTACAGCTCGGATGACGGCGCCGCGAGCGCTTCCCCGGCGACTCTGGACTTCACCACATCCGATTGGAGCACCGACAAGACGGTCACCGTGACTGCCGTCGACGACGGCGATGTGAGTGCCGAAACCGCCACGATCCACCTGCTCGCTGTGGGGGCGGGCACGGGCACCGGCAGCGTGGCGGTGAACGTGGCGGACGACGATGAGCGGGGCTTGACGGTGTCGTCCAGGTCGGTGCCCGTCGTCGAGGAGCGCACGGCCACCTTCACGGTGAAGCTGGACTCCCAGCCGAGCTCCAATGTGACCGTGTCGGTGACCAGCGATTCGACCCAGACGGCGACCGCATCGCCGGCGAGCCTGATCTTCACAGCGAGCAACTGGAGTCAGACCCAGACCGTCACCGTGACGGGAGTCGCCGACAGCAATGCCGAGAATGACTCGGCCAAGATCACGCTGAGCGCCTCGGGCGGGGGCTATGACGGCCTGTCCGTCGAGGTCGCCGTCACCGTCGCCGACAACGATCAGAAGCTGCTGGATTTGTCGGTGCAGAGACTCGATGTGAACGAGGGCGGCAGCAAGACGTTCACGGTGCGGCTGACGACCCTGCCCACGGGCAATGTCAGCGTTGCAGTCGCCGAGACCAGCAACGCCGATGTGACGGCGACCCCGACCCCGCTGACCTTCACGACCACCGACTGGAACAGCCCCCAGACGGTGACGGTGACTGCCGGCGAAGACAGCGATGGCAGCGACGACACCGCCAGCGTGACGCTGACGGCTTCGGGGGCGGATTACGCCGGCGTGTCCGGCGCCGTGGCGGTGAATGTCACCGACAACGACAGGGGGCTGACCATTGTGGCGGCGTCGGATCCCCTGAGCGTCGACGAGGGCGGCAATAACACCTTCACGGTGCGGTTGACGACCCGGCCCACGGGCAGTGTCCGCGTCGCAGTCGCCGAAACCAGCAACGCCGACGTCAGCGCCAGCCCAGCCTCGCTGACCTTCACGACCACCGACTGGAACAGCCCCCAGACGGTGACGGTAACGGCGACCGAGGATAACGATGGCAGCGACGATACCGCCAGCGTCACGCTGACGGCTTCGGGGGCGGATTACGCCGACGTGTCCGACTCCGTGGCGGTGAGTGTCACCGACAATGACAGGGGGCTGACCATTGTTGCGGCATCGGATCCCCTGACTGTCGACGAGGGCGGCAGCAACACGTTCACGGTGCGGTTGACGACTCGGCCCACGGGCAATGTCCGCGTCGCAGTCGCCGAGACCAGCAATGCCGATGTGACGGCGACCCCGACCCCGCTGACCTTCACGACCACCGATTGGAACGCCACCCAGACCGTGACGGTGACGGCAGCCGAGGATGACGATGGCAGCGACGACACAGCCAGCGTGACGCTGACGGCTTCGGGGGCGGATTACGCCGACGTGTCCGACTCCGTGGCGGTCAGCGTCATCGACAACGACAGGGGGCTGACCATCGTGTCGGCATCGGATCCCCTGACCGTCGACGAGGGCGGCAATAACACCTTCACGGTGCGGTTGAAGTCCCTGCCCACGGGCAGTGTCCGCGTTGCAGTCGCCGAGACCAGCAACGCCGATGTGACGGCGACCCCGACCTCGCTGACCTTCACGACCGCCGACTGGAACAGCCCCCAGACGGTGACGGTGAGGGCGGCCGAGGACGACGATGGCGTCGACGACACCGCCAGCGTCACGCTGACGGCTTCGGGG
>MEIF01000119.1 GCA_001750645.1 Gammaproteobacteria bacterium AqS3 | reverse complement strand
ACCGAGGGCGGCTCGCAGACCTTCACCGTCCAGCTGGCATCCCAGCCCGTCAATGCCCGCCGCGTCCTGCTCACGGTCACCGGCAACAACGATGTGACGGTCGCACAGAGCGTGCTGAACTTCACGACCTCGAACTGGAATATGTCGCAGACCGTGACGGTCAGAGCGGCTCACGACGCCGACCAGGACGATGACACCGCAACCATCAGCCTGAGCGGAGACCGGATCACGTCGGACTCGGTGGATGTGACGGTGGATGACGACGACGACGCCGAGACCCGCCTGGTGCTGTCCGCCCTGGACGATCTGGCCGAGGGCGGCTCGCAGACCTTCACCGTCAAACTTGCAGCACAGCCCGGCAACCCCCGCAAGGTCGCACTCACGGTCACCGGCGATAACGATGTGACGGTCAGCCCGACCGAGCTGGACTTCACGACGGCCAACTGGAACAGCGCCCAGACCGTGACGGTCAGCGCCGAACAGGACGACGACCAGGCCGACGACACCGCGACCATCAGCCTGACCGGAAGCGGCATCACGACCGGCTCGGTGGCGGTGACGGTGGACGACGACGACGATCCCGATGTCGGCCTGGCGCTGTCCGACCTCGACGACCTGACCGAGGGCGGCTCCAAGACCTTCACGGTGGCGCTGGCTGCCCAGCCCGGCAACCCCCGCAAGGTCATGCTGGCGGTCAGCGGCGACGATGATGTCACGGTCAACCCAGACGAGCTGGTCTTCACCACGACCAGCTGGGACACGGCACAGACCGTGACAGTCAGAGCGGGCCACGATGACGACAAGAATGACGACACCGCGAGCATCAGCCTGACCGGGCACAGCATCACAGCCGGCTCGGTGGCGGTGGCGGTGGAGGACGACGACGATGCCGATGTCGGCCTGACGCTCTCCGATCTGGAGACCCTGGCCGAGGGCGGCTCCAAGACCTTCACCGTCCAGCTGGCGACACAGCCCGGCAATGCCCGCAGCGTCACGCTGGAACTCACCGGCGACAACGACGTGATGATCACCCCGACCGAGCTGAACTTCTCCACGACCAGCTGGAACAGCCCCCAGACCATAACGGTCAGCGCAGAGCAGGACACCGACCAGGCCGACGACACCGCGACCATCAGCCTGACCGGGGACGGCATCACAGCCAGCTCGGTTACGGTGACGGTCGATGACGACGAGGACGCCGATGTCGGCCTGACGCTGTCCGATCTCGACGAGCTGACCGAGGGCGGCTCGAAGACCTTCACGGTGGCTCTGGCGGCGCTGCCCGGCAACCCCCGCAAGGTCATGCTGGCGGTCACCGGCGACGATGATGTCACGGTCAACCCAGACGAGCTGGTCTTCACGACCTCGAACTGGAACACCGCCCAGACGGTTACGGTCAGCGCTGCCGACGACGCCGACCAGGCCGACGACACCGCGACCATCAGCCTGACCGGGCACAGCATCACGGCCGGCTCGGTGTCGGTGTCGGTCGCCGACGACGACGATGCCGCTGTCGCCCTGACCCTGACCGCTCTGGAGCCCCTGGCCGAGGGCGGCTCCAAGACCTTCACGGTGGCGCTGGCCGCCCAGCCCGGCAATGCCCGAAAAGTCACGCTGGCGGTCGACGGCGACGCCGATGTGACGGTCGCACCGGAGGAGCTGAACTTCACGACGGCCAACTGGAACACCGCCCAGACCGTTACGGTCAGCGCCGGACAGGATGCCGACCAGGCCGACGACACCGCGACCGTCAGCCTGACCGGTGACGGCGTCACGACCGACTCGGTGTCGGTGACGGTCGATGACGACGACGATGCCGATGTCGCCCTGACGCTCTCCGATCTGGACGACCTGGCCGAGGGCGGCTCCAAGACCTTCACGGTGGCGCTGGCAGCCCAGCCCGGCAATGCCCGCAAGGTCACGCTTGCGGTCAGCGGCGACGACGATGTGACGATCACACCGGAGGAGCTCGACTTCACGACCTCGGACTGGAACAGCGCCCAGACCGTGACCGTCAGCGCTGCCGACGACGCCGACCAGATCGACGACACCGCGACCGTCAGCCTGACCGGAGACGGCATCACGGCCGGCTCGGTTTCGGTGACGGTCGATGACGACGACGATGCCGCCGTCGGCCTGGAGCTGTCCGATCTGGAGACCCTGGCCGAGGGCGGCTCGAAGACCTTCACGGTGGCGCTGGCGGCCCAGCCCGCCAACGCCCGCAGGGTCGAGCTCGCGGTCAGCGGCGATGCCGATGTGACGGTGGCGCCGGAGGTGCTGGACTTCACGACGACCGACTGGAGCACCGCCCAGACCGTGACGGTCAGCGCCGCCGACGACACCGACAAGACCGACGATGCCGCGACCGTCAGCCTGACCGGGGACGGCATCACGGCGGGCTCGGTTTCGGTGTCGGTCGATGACGACGACGATTCCAGTGTCGGCCTGACCCTGACCGATCTGGACACCCTGACCGAGGGCGGCTCGAAGAGCTTCACGGTGAAGCTGACCTCCCAGCCCGGCAACGCCCGCAGCGTGGCGCTCGCGGTCACCGGCGACTCCGATGTGACGGTCAGCCCGGCCTCGCTCAACTTCACGGCGACCAACTGGAGCGCCGCCCAGACCGTGACGGTCAGCGCCGACCAGGACACCGACCAGGCCGACGACACCGCGACCGTCAACCTGACCGGGGACGGCATCACTTCCGCTTCGGTGTCGGTGGCGGTCGATGACGACGACGATGCCGACGTCGGCCTGGCGCTCTCCGACCTCGACGAGCTGACCGAGGGCGGCTCGAAGACCTTCACGGTGGCGCTGGCGACCCAGCCCGTCAATGCGCGCAAGGTCACACTCACGGTCAGCGGCGACGCCGATGTCACGGTCAGCCCGACCGAGCTGGACTTCACGACGGCCAACTGGAGCACCGCCCAGACCGTGACGGTCAGCGCCGGACAGGACACCGACCAGGCCGACGACACCGCAACCATCAACCTGACCGGAGGCAGAATCACGGCCGGCTCGGTGTCGGTGTCGGTCGATGACGACGACGATGCCGATGTCGGCCTGGCGCTGTCCGACCTGGACCCCCTGGCCGAGGGCGGCTCGCAGACCTTCACGGTGGCGCTGGCGGCCCAGCCCGGCAATGCCCGCAAGGTCGCACTCACGGTCACCGGCGACGCCGATGTGACGGTCACGCCAAACGAGCTGGCCTTCACGACGGCCGACTGGAGCACCGCCCAGACCGTGACGGTCAGCGCCGAGCAGGACGCCGACAAGGCCGACGACACCGCGACCATCAGCCTGACCGGGGACGGCATCACGGCGGGCTCGGTGTCGGTGACGGCGGATGACGACGACGACACCGATGTCGGCCTGACGCTGTCCGATCTGGACGAGCTGGACGAGGGCGGTTCGGAGACCTTTACCGTCCAGCTGGCGGTGCAGCCCGGCAATGCCCGCAAGGTCGCCCTCGCGGTCGCCGGCGACTCCGATGTGACGGTCGCACCGCAGGAGCTGGACTTCACAACGGCCAACTGGAGCACCGCCCAGACCGTGACGGTCAGCGCTGCCGACGACGCCGACCAGACCGACGACACCGCGACCGTCAACCTGACCGGAGACGGCATCACCGCCGGCTCCGTGTCGGTGGCGGTCGATGACGACGACGATGCCGATGTCGCCCTGGCGCTGTCCGATCTGGAGAACCTGGCCGAGGGCGGCTCCAAGACCTTCACGGTGAATCTGGCGGCCCAGCCCGGCAACCCCCGCAAGGTCGCACTCGCGGTCAGCGGCGACGCCCATGTGACGGTCAGCCCGACCGAGCTGAACTTCACGACCAGCAACTGGAACATCACCCAGACCGTGACGGTCAGCGCCGAGGACGACACCGACCAGGCCGACGACATCGCAACCGTCAGCCTGACCGGGGACGGCATCACGGCGGGCTCGGTGTCGGTGACGGTCGATGACGACGACGATTCCGACGTCGGCCTGACGCTGTCCG
>MEIF01000118.1 GCA_001750645.1 Gammaproteobacteria bacterium AqS3 | reverse complement strand
AAAGGCTCGCACGCGTCAAAGCGTGCGAGTTGTTCCCCACCGAAATTCTGAATCAAAGAGGCGGCTCGATACGCGAAGGGTCAGCCTTCGAATCATCAACGCAGAAGTCATGCGTCATGAAACAGGGCGAGTGCCCGCCGGACGGAATACAACCGCACGCCGCGCCGCCTCGTAAGCGATCATAGCACGAAGGGAATAGGAACTTTGTTTTAATGAAAATCTACTTCTTGTCGATGAGAGGATATTTCACCCTGATCTCGACATACACATTGTCGGTGTCTTCGACTTTGACATACCGGTGCCAACACGTCAAATTGTGTTCTTCCATTAATTCTTGGCTTTCAGCGACAATTTCAGCAAGCGTTTGGTTGAAGGGGATGGTCTTGTCTTTTTTTTGCTGTGCCATGACTTCTCCTTAGTCGTCGCGATCGAAAAGCATGATTGCCACAAGGATGAATGTGGCTATTGCCATGATTTCGTTGAATACCATGATTGCTTCTGGGGCAGGCATTGCCAAGGATCCTCTGTGTCGATTCCATCCAAATCAAGTTCCATTTGACGAGACAACCATTCCTCCCATACCCAATCACGACGCATGAGATTCAATGACAATGAAAAATGCACATCAAGCATTAGATTTTGACTCCCACATGTGCACTGTCAATCGGTTCGATCATAATCGGATGATCCGAACTGAATCGGCAGACGGCGTTCATTTCGACTTCATACCCCGCGGGCGGGTTCGGTGTTTCGTTGTTTTCCACGATCAATTTCCGCGCATCGAATATGACGGGATCTCCAACCCTTAGCGTCGATGCTCCGGGATAGTTGCGGTCGCTGACTGAGTGGTGAGCGATTCGCGGCTTTTGTCCGTTGTACTTGTCATGCTCCCCGTCCTTGATGTTGATATTACAAGTTCCGTCAGGTGAGGACATACATGATACCCTATACCATGTATGCTTTCCATCTTTATTGGCTTTGTCTGCGATGATGTCGTGTACATATTTGCCTTTGTATGGGTTGTGTCCTTTGTTGCCATCCCTTTCGATCTTGAATTCCGTTTCTGCGATTCTTTTTGTTTTGCGGTCATCACTGTACACTCTCAATTTCACCCTTTTTGGAAATCTTCCGGTGATTTCGTCTTTGATGGTGATTTTTGCATATCTTGGATGAGAGAGATTTTCGTGATAACTCCAATGGACTTGTTGAGTGGATTGCTTATCCATGAACGAATTTTCATTCAAATCAAAATACAAATTGTACAGACTTGAATTTGTTGTTTTGTTCGGACCTGTGACCTTGAATTTGAGTTCGCCGCCTTTCGATACTTCGGCATTTGGGTTTTCGATTTCAATCATGTAATCGATTGAATCGATGGAGAATTCAGTTTTGGTCGCCATGTTCGTTATTCCTTTTAGTTTGAATGTATGATGGAGCCATCCCACACTTTGCAACTTAGGAATGTGTTTCTAAATTCATTGATATTTGCGAAGTTCAGATCTTCTTTTCGCATTTGTATCGTGAAATGGACGTAGTTTCCATCTGACGCACCCGACAAAGCACTCAAAGGAATAATCCTGCTTCCTGACGTCCAATGATAATCGCGATGACCTATGTTGCCGTTAGAGTTCCCGGCGTATAATTTTGATCGAAAGAAAGCATCATCGCCTGTCCCAAGATTAACTTGCGTCCAAGAACCTGACAAACCGGCTTCTGTTGTTGCGTGTCTATATAGCAATTGGACTTGGACATTGATTGAATCAGGAGAACCTGCACTGCAATAAGCAAGTCCGCTTCCATTGAATTCGATGTAATCAGTGCTTTTGTTTGCCAATTGCCATGCGCCAGTCTGGGTGGTCAATCGAGTCCATTGCGTAGTGCTGCCGGATATTGAAACATTGGTTGTTTGCTTCAATATCAACATCGCTTTGAGAGGACTTGATGTCGTTGTGAGCGCGAATGTGTTGCCAGACGAATTCATTGCAACCAACTTGTTGGCTTCACTCGAACCATGGGCGAGTCCAAGGTTTACAGGCAAGATTCTATCTGTTTTCGTAACGACAGATTTATGCCCTTTAATCTCTACCGTGTCATTTGCGGAAATCGTCCCTTCGGTTTTCAAGTCTTCGCTACGAAACAACGCCCCAGTGATTACGACACCACCCGGTAAGGTGATGTTTGGCTGTACTTGCTCAAACACCCCTTTGATGTAATTGCTATCATCCTTGTGGATTTCGACTTCGAAATCCTCATGAAACAAATCTCCCAAGTGTGTGTCTTCATCTTTGTGCCAAACATAAGCAGTGCGGGTCGAGGCGACATAAGAAATGTCACCTTTGACCAACCCATCGGTGCCTGTCTTGAATCGATAACCAGGAAACCCCATGCTACTGATTTCAGG
The DNA here is from genome assembly GCA_001750645.1 of Gammaproteobacteria bacterium AqS3. Classification (GTDB taxonomy): domain Bacteria; phylum Pseudomonadota; class Gammaproteobacteria; order MEIF01; family AqS3; genus AqS3. The sequence goes on along the minus strand of MEIF01000118.1, from coordinate 1,680 downwards.
AATGATGCCATGAAAAACAGGATCTCCTGTATCCCTATCAGCAGTTATAATGGTATCTTCAATATCATCGATACCTACTTTTAGTTCACTCCAGTGTGTAGTGGTTTTAGTGATAGTGCTTGTTGAGCGCTTAATGGTTTTTCCGTTATCATCATCCACGAAGTAGCCTGTGAATGTAGATGTACCTCCATTGTCAGTGGCATTGAAATCATGCTTAGTCATAAGCAGAATATAGCCTGCGCTGTCTTGATCTACATTCTCTTTATTACCAAGAACTGCTACTGCGCCAGCAGGAATACGATCTTCGTCATTGACTCCACCGGAAAATTCTAATCCTTTAGGAACTTGCGAGTCCCCTTCCCAACGCCACGGAATATTTGCCCATGTATTAGTAGTCGGACGAGAAGACCACCACATATTATATCGTGCGCAGGCAATTAAATATTCACCTACTCTTGCAACAATCACTTTTGTAGGGCGCGTATTATCTGGATACTGTGGAAGCCAAGAATCTGTGGATGTCCATCCAATGGAGCCGTCTGTTAAGCCTTTGAATTGCGCGCCAGTAGTTAACTCTACCAAATCAGGAACTGCTACTGGCGTACCCCAATTTGATCGAGTTCCTGTGGTATGCGACCGAGCAAACTCCTTACCATCGGCGAGGTTGATCATCACCTGATCATTTCCAACCTTGATGATTAACCCATCTTCGACATCGGATAGAGCGTTAGAAGTATCAACATCGACACGCTGAATTGTGTTGTTCGGTTGATGCCTAGTATCTACGCAATAGTCTAAATACTCATCGTTTGGATTGCTAGGATTCGCAATACCTAATTTCTGTCGCAAGTCTCCTAAATCAGTGGCATTTATTCCTGTACCTCCTTTACCCGTTCTAAGAGGTCCACCAGTGATATTACCAAGAGTGGGCGCCGCTCCTCCTCCTCCATCGCCACCTCCAGAATTACTTCCACTTCCAAATGGTTTAATAGCCATAAATCCCCCTTACGCACTAGGCTCGATAACAATGGTGCCAAAAGATCCGTCTCCACGCTTATCGTCCTGTGATATATAAATTTCTTCAGAGCCAGTCACTTTAACTTGCATCAATGAGAACGGGCTGATAACAAAAGCATTTTCTGTATTGGATGGAGTTGATGTCGCTGTCTCCACATAGAATGATTGGTTTCCTCTGTTTTGGATGGTGTACCATGTGTCTTCGGTTAAATCGCTTGCCCCGTTCTTTAATTTTGTTGGTGTTGCAGTTAATTTTTGAGTCGCCATTATTGCACCTCTTTTCTAATTCCTATTGTGGCATTGAAATGCCCCCAGTTAGCCGTTTGCACGGCAATGTATTTTTCGCCCATCCATTCAATCTCTTGTTTTTTTCTGACATCGAGGGGCTCCACTGTGAAAAATTCTCTAACCCCTTCTAAACGAACGCCTGACTCTTGTAAGTCGCCTAGCCTCTCGTCATCGGCGGATATTGGATTAGTGGAGCATTTTGTTGATGTTTTGACAACTGCTGCTGGAACGAGTTCACCCCACTCGTCCCGTTCTTGGTTTGTGTTGAGGATGATAAGATCCTCTCCAAACGCGTTGCCATTTATTTGTCTTGTTTGAAGAGGTCTTTTCATTATTAAATACTCGCTTTTGTTTTTCTCTCGCTTGCCTCGTAAG